>JAHEML010000880.1 GCA_024643705.1 Caldilineaceae bacterium
ACTGATTGGTGCCCCCCTTCCAGCGATGGGTGATTCTCCATCGACACTTGGCAACCCGCAACACACCGTCTGTTTCTCCTTCTATGCTACCAAGAGCCTAACCACAGGCGAAGGGGGGATGATTGTCACTGAAAGTGCCGAAATTGCCGAACGTTGCCGGTTGATGAGGCTGCACGGTATTAGCAAGGATGCGTGGAAACGCTACACGGCCGAGGGAAGCTGGTATTACGAGATCACCGCTCCGGGTTTCAAATACAACCTGACAGATATTGCCGCTTCGATAGGGCTGGTGCAACTGGGGAAGCTCGAACGGATGTGGCTGCGCCGCCAGGAGATCGCCCGCCGCTACGACGATGCCTTTTCCCGGTTGCCTGGGCTTGAATGCCCGACCGCGCGACCTGGGATTGACCATGCGTGGCATCTCTACCTGCTACGTATTCATCCCGAACAATTGGATATTGACCGGAACCGTTTCCTCGATGAGATGAAACGAATGGGCATTGGATGCAGTGTCCATTTCATCCCGCTCCATCTCCACCCCTATTATCGGGAGACCTACGGGTACATCCCTACGGATTTCCCGGTGGCCACCAGAGAATATCAACGAGCCATCTCACTTCCCATCTATAGCCGCATGCGCGACGAAGACGTGGAGCGTGTTGTTGAGGCTGTCTGTGCCATTGTCGAAGAACATCGAAAAAAGTAGCAGATTTCCTTTCTGACCCCTCATGGTCTGGGTAAAGATGGTCTGGGTAAAGAAGCGTGTCAAAGCCAGGTGGTTGTCATCATCTGTGCGAACGGATTGGGCACACCTTCGTCTATGCGGCCCCTTGGCCCGCAGACTGATTGTATGGAAGAGGTATCGTATTTGCACATCCCGCTAGAGTCACACAACTCACAGTCGTCCGCATCTTTGTCGTCTCCATCCTTGTCTTCCCCATTGCTCTTCCGGCGCACGAGCCAGTGGAGCAAGCGCGGATTTGACATCTTGTGCGCCATAGTTGGCCTGATCCTATTGGCACCAGTGTTGATTGTTGTGGCCTGTTGTATTGGCCTAACCTCGTCTGGCCCCATTTTCTATCGGGCCACCCGTGTTGGATATGGGGGCAAGCTCTTTCGCCTGTATAAATTCCGTACCATGCGCCTGGATGCCGACCGCAGCGGGCCGGGCATTACTCGCGCCAATGATGAGCGCATCACGCGGGTGGGTCACTATCTGCGCCAAAGCAAGATAGACGAGATACCCCAGCTACTGAACGTGTTGTCAGGCGAGATGAGCCTGGTTGGACCCCGGCCCGAAGACCCCCGCTACGTAGCCCACTACACGCCGTACGAGCGAGATATATTGACAGTTCGGCCTGGCATCACCAGCCTGGCTTCCATCCGCTACCGCAACGAAGAAGCGTTGCTGAGTGGCGACGAATGGGAGACGCTCTACATCAATCATCTGATGCGGGACAAGCTGAGGGTAGACCGTCTTTACATCGAGAAGTGGAGTCTGGGTCTCGATCTGCAAATTCTGTTTTATACCTTTTTTGTGCTTTCCAGCACCGAAGCAACCGACCTGCTCTGACATGCGCTTTTTCCTTTCCGACTTCATCATCCGTCGAATCCCCCTGATTGCCCGCTTGTTTCGCGGCTACGCAACCTGGGCACTCTTCGACGTACCCATCATCCTGGCTTCCTTTATACTGGCCCTGATTGGTCGCTCTTTCAGCGCCAACTTGGACCTGGTAGACGGTCTTATTTTTACAATCTACGTTGTGGTTGCCTTTCTCGTGGCCAATCAATTGCTAGGCGTCTACCACCGCTATTGGTCCTATGCCGCCGCCCACGATGTGATCCCCCTCTTTAGCGCGGCCTGTGTGGCAACAGCTGCGATTATGGTTGTCGAATTATTTATCATCCCGCGTCCTTTGCCATTTAGTGTTGTCCTTGTTGGCGGTTTTTTCTCTTTTGCGGGCATGACAGCGATTCGCTATCGACGACGGCTCTTTTCGGGGACTCGATGGGCTTTGCGTAATTCATTACGCCGTCTCTTTGCAGATGGTACACCCACTATCATTTTGGGCGCGGGCGAATCGGGACAAGCCCTGGCTTTTCATATGCAGGCCCATGCGGCTGATCGTCCCTACCATCTTCTGGGATTTTTGGACGACGATCCCACCAAGATCGGCAAGGTGATTCATGGGATTCCTGTGTTGGGGCGTTGCGAAGAAGTGGAAGAGATTGCCGTCAATGGCAAGGTCGAGCTGATAATTATCGCGATCCATAACA
>JAHEML010000881.1 GCA_024643705.1 Caldilineaceae bacterium
AGCGGCCAAAGCCATTCGGCAGGAAAAACCCACGGGTACGGTGCAGGTGATGTCCCTGGACCTTTCCAGCCTGGCATCGGTGCGGGCCTTTGCCGCCTCATTTGCCCATTCTTTCGACCGTCTGGACTTACTCATCAACAATGCGGGGGTAATGGCCCTGCCCAAACGGATGGAAACATCCGAGGGGTTTGAGATGCAATTTGGCACAAATCACCTGGGCCATTTTGCCCTGACAGGTTTGTTATTCGACCTGTTGGCCCATACGCCTGCCAGCCGAGTGGTCAATGTGAGCAGCGGCGCTCACCGGCCTGGGCGCATGAGATGGGATGATCTGCAATCGGAGAAGGGCTACAGCCCCTTTGTTGCCTACAGCCAGAGCAAACTGGCGAACCTGCTCTTCACGAACGAATTGCAGCGGCGTACCCAGCAAGCGGGGCCGCCCGTCACCATCGCCGCCGCCCATCCGGGGTGGACAGCTACCAATTTACAGACCCATTCCGGGGTTGCCGGCCTCCTCAACCCGATCTTTGGGCAGAAGCCGCCCATGGGTGCGCTGCCCACGCTTTACGCCGCCACAGCGCCTGGTGTGGCTCCTGGGGGATATTACGGACCCGACGGATTGATGGAGATGCGGGGGTATCCCAAGCCGGTGGGGCAAAGCAGCGCTGCACAAAACCAAGCAGACGCGGCCCGGCTATGGGCAGTGTCGCAGGAACTGACCGGTGTCGATTTTCTGCCGTCGACCGCATGAAAAAGAGGATCACCCGCACCTATATGCGGAGAGACCTGTCAAGTTTGCAAACCTGACAGGTCTCTCCCGAATCGCATGGCAGCTTTCTTGCCTGCCATGCCACAGTTGCCTACATCATCGGACGCGTATGTGGGTCAGCGTTTGGTCACCCCCAGGGCAACCATCTCCCCATCCAGATCGAATTCTACCCGATCTGCGGGCAGCTTGCCCTCTGTCCAAACTGTCTCCACGGCCAAAACCTCGTCGGTGACATAGCCACCATGTTCGGCCAGCATGGCCCGCAGCAAGGGTGATTCGGCCAGATGTAAGCGGATGCGGTCGCTGATGTCCAGCCCGGCGTCCTTGCGTAGCTGCTGTACCCGGCGCACCACCTCCCGCGCCTGCCCTTCCAACACCAATTCCGGGGTCAACTCGGTGGTCACGGCCACTAGATAGCCCCCATCTTCGGCCACGCTGAAACCAGCCCGAGGATTGCTGCGTACCTCCACATCCTCGGGTGCGACTTCGTAGGTTGTCCCATCTACCTCAACGGTCACCGCTTCGCCAGCGCTGAAACGGGCGGCCAGTTCCGACTGATCCATCCCAGCCAGCGCTTGACGAACTACGGGGAAGCCCCGGCCAAATTTCTGACCCAGTTGCTTGGGCAGGGGATGCACCTGCACGTCCACTAGTTCGCCCGCGCCGTCGGCAAAGGCCAATTCTTTCACGTTCAGCTCCACCAGTAGGGTGTCGGCCATGCGTTCCAGGCCAACCTTTTCTTCTGCCGAGCGGGTGCGCACCACCACCTGTTGTAGGGGTTGGCGCACCTTCAGGTTGGCCGATTCTCGTGCGGCCCGGCCAAGTGTTGTCACCTTTTGGGCCAGGGCCATATCGGCGCTGAGCTGCTCGTCGATGGCAGATTCGTCTACTGTGGGCCATTGGGCCAGGTGCACCGAGTCGGGCGCGCTGGCATCTACCCCAGAGACAAGATTCTGGTAGAGTTCATCGGCCACAAAAGGGGTGGCTGGAGCCAGCAGCTTGCTCACCGTCACCAAGGCATGGTGCAGGGTCGACAAGGCCGCCGGGTCGCCGTCCCAGAAGCGGCGACGGTTCAGACGCACGTACCAGTTGCTCAAGCTATCCACAAAATCGGCCACGGGCCGGGTTGCGCCCAGCACGTCATATTCCTCGTAGGCCGCGGTCACATCCCGGACCAGGCGGTTGAGTTCGGAATTGAGCCACTGGTCGAGCAGATTGTTGTTGGCGGGTTGCGAATAACGAGTTGCGCTCTCTTCCTCGCCACTCGCCATTCGCCACTCGCTCAGATTCGCATAGGTCACAAAGAAGCTGTACGTATTCCACAGCGTATTCAAGAATCGGCGCACCACCTCGCCCACCAGCGCGTTGCTAAAGCGGCGGCTGTTGCCAGGAGGGCCAGCGGTGTACATATACCAGCGGGTGGCGTCGGCCCCGTGCTCCTTGAAGACAGTCCACGGGTTGACCACGTTGCCCTTGGATTTGCTCATCTTCGAGCCATCTT
>JAHEML010000882.1 GCA_024643705.1 Caldilineaceae bacterium
AAAACTCCCGGCGTTTGACCACTGGAATGCCCATTTCGACGGCGGCGACACGTTCTGGGTTGTCCGGGCCGACCGCGCTGCTGATCAGCACCACATCGGGCCGTTCGTCGGCAGGGAGCGCTGTGAGGTTCTGGGCGATCTGTGACGGGTAGACGTGAATGCCCCGCTGCACCAATGCCCCGGCGCGGGCATTGAACTGCATGTCGCTGCCGGTTACAATCACGCCGCTCTGCTGCAAGACCATTGCGATAGGGGCTAGGCCTGCTCCGCCGATTCCAAGTAAGTGAACCCGTAGTCCGGAGTCCGGAGCGACCAGGCGTGTTTGCCAGTTGGTAGCATTGGGTTGAGTGGTTGGCATAGGTTAGCCCCTGGCTCGTAGCAACAAAATGATGGCAATGGGAATCATCAAATAACCAGCATTTAACGCAAGCTTTTGGGGCAACAGTTCGACCATTGCCTGGGCCGTCGCCGAGAGCGGTTGCTCGAAACCTCGGCCAAAAAACTTGAGCGGATAGTTGTAGATCGACTGATAGTACCAGATTGTCCCGGCTACCAGATAACCATTGAGCAGACCGACGAGAATGCTGATATAGGTTCCAACAGGCGGGGCGGCTTGTGTCCCCCCCAAATTGAGGGACCTGCCCGAATAGTTGGCAAAGACAGCGCTAATAAATGCCCCCACATACAGAGCACACAGCAGGGTATCAGCCGCTGTCGATGTAGGTTCGAAGGTCGGGAAGATGGTTGCAACCAGAGAAAGCAGGCGTGGATTGAGTAAACCATCGACCACATCCATCAAAAAAATTGCCACCAAAATGATGACAGTGGTGCTTAGCTCTTTAGCATAGCCCCGAGCCATGCCGATGAGAACAAAAATGACGGCGATGGTGGCAAAATAGGTTTCGATCGGTCCCATTTGTTTGCCTGCTTTTATTGAAAGGGTGGACCTGTGAGCAATGAGTGGCTGGCTATTTTTTCTGGGCGGAGGATTTACGCCCGCCAAACAGGCTGTAGGCTGCGATGCCAATGATCAAAAAGATAGCGAAGATCAACAGCGTCCTCTGTTCCGATTGGCTAAAACCAGCGAAAAAGGTTGTCGTTTGTATATCAAGAAATCCCTGCAAACGGCTCACGATCTGCTGTAACTGGGTCCCCGGTGGCGCGCTTGCCAGCTCGTTTCCTCCATCGAATATGGGAAACAAACGGGTTGCGATCAGGCTGAGAAAAAGAATCCCATTGGCGACGCCCGCCAGAAAACCCAATGATGCCGCTTTGCCGCTATCTTTTTTGAAGAGCCGATCGCTGGCAAAGTAGAAGATAAAGAGCAGAACCGACCAGAGGAGAAAGATGAATGTCTCCCGGTTGTCGGCGCTGATCAATGGCGGCGCTGCGAATACGGCCATCAATCCGTCTTGATCCGATGGGAAGCCGCCGAGGGCATAATTGCCGCCCGTGTTGATGATGAAAGCCAGCCGTCCCTGAGATTGGAGTAAGGCCAGGTAGCTGACAAAGGCCAACACAAAGACAAATACTTCTTTCTTCCAGCCCCGGCGCGCGCCAATCAGGCCAAAGAATGCAAAGTAGATAATCAGTGCAATCAGACTTTCCGGTTGGTTAAGCATCGGCGAGATTCCTGGAACTTTCTCCCCTGGTAGAGCCTAATTCGACGAGAGTACGGGCAATGTTCAAGCCAGCCTGGGGGCAGGCAAGTTCAGCCACAGCCGCTCCCATTGCCAAACGTCGAGATTCATCCCCTAGCAGCCCATTAAGCGCGGGCAGTAACTTGGTCGGTAATTCCTCATCCCGAACGATCAACGCCCCGCCAGCGTCTGCCAGCTTGTGGGCATTGGGAAACTGATGGCCGCCGGAAATTGGCAACGGAACCAGAATCGAAGGCAGGCGAGCAATGGGAAACTCGGCCAGCGTGCTGGCTCCGGCCCGAGCCAAGGCCAAATCCGCTGAAGCTAGGGCCAGGGACATTTCGCCGTGCAAATAATCTACTGGATGATACCGCCCGCTAAGGTCTTCTGGCAATTCGGGCTGCATCTCGGATAGCAAAGGCCAATCTCGTGTCCCCACCACATGCAGAATGTGGGCTTGGGGCACCAAATCGGGCAAGGCCGACCAGATCGCCTTGTTGATGCTCCGTGCACCCTGGCTCCCCCCAAAGACGAGTAAAAGTGGGAGTTGTCCATCGCCATCATCCCAACCGATGCCCAACGCGTCCCCCAATCGGGCGCGCGCTTCTTGCCTGTCTTGTACGGCG
>JAHEML010000117.1:0-2632 GCA_024643705.1 Caldilineaceae bacterium
ACAACCAGTGTTGTAGCGATAGGTGCAAACCAATCCCGGCCAGCCGCGACATATTCGCTCAACACATCGCCGATCTGCGCTGGTTCCAAATCAACATCTTTTGGCCGGTAGTCTACCTCGCGCACAGGTGGCAGGGTAGACCCGGCGCTTGTACGCGACAGGCTACGGGCCAAGGTAGGGTCTGTGGCCGCCCGTCGCCTCTCCAGCAGGCTATCTGCGTCCAAGCGCAAATAGTTGGCATAATTGCGCAAAAAACCGCGCCCGACCACTTCTCCGGGGAGCAAATGCCACTCGTCGGCCTCGACAGCCGCCAGATATTTTTGTCGTATGCGCGTCGCTTTTTCCACATCGGCTAACGATACATTTTGTTGCTCGCGGCGTTCGCGTAAGAGCGCTCCCAGGGTCTGCAAAGGGGAGTTCCCCGCAGTGCCATTGGCAGAAGATGAGGGCTTATACGAAGTGGGACGGCTCGATTCGTTTGTGTTCGTCTGTTCCATAAATTTCGCAATACAGACGCTCAATGCGTCATTCAATCCATGCAAAGCTGCATCATACAATTGTGTCTAATTCTATCACAGCCCATTTGGTGTGAACCAATTGGATTTGCAATGTGGACATGCTCATCCGGCCACTTTGCCCATTTTCTTTATTGAAAACAGGAAAAAATCGACGACGGTTTTGTTCAAAAACGGATGACAATCAAGGCTCGGATTCCAGCCTATTCTTGCCGAGAAATTGACAGAGCATTGGCCTGTTGTACAATGAAACCTATGCGCCGAGACTTGCTGGGTCGACTCCAACGGATTTTTCTTCTTGCCAGTATTTGCCTGTTGCTCTTGATCGGGCTGTTGGCTGCCCAGGCTGCCGATCTCCCCTGGGCCAGCGGCGCATCGTTGCGTGGTCTGTTGCCCGCCAAACCTCTACCACCAAGCATTGTGTTGATTAGCGGCCATGCTGGCAACGACACCGGCGCTATCTGCTCCGATTCGGCTGGCAACATCCTTCTCACCGAGGCCGATGTCAATGCATCGGTGGCAAGACAAGCGGCGGATATTCTGCGTCTTGCGGGCAAGGATGTGATGATTTTTGACGAATTCGACGATCGTCTGGATGGTCTTGTTGCCGATGTGATGGTCAGCCTGCATGCCGACAGTTGTGTTGAGTACAGCGGCTACAAGGCTGCCCACCGCGCCGACAACCCAACGGGCGCCGATGGCCGACTGCTGGCCTGTATGAACGAGCGTTACGCCCAAGCTACCGGGCTTGCCTATCATCCCAACACCATCACCCATGATATGACCGACTATCATGCCTTTCGGCGTATCGACCCATCGACGCCGGGGTTGATTTTGGAGATGGGTTTTCTGGGCGGCGACCAAACCCTGCTGACCGATGGCTCAGAGCAGGTGGCCCAGGGCGTGGCCGACGGCATCGAATGCTTTTTGGCTGCTTCGGCTGATGACACAAGCACGCCAACCCCGTAAACGTTGGTTCAACGACGAATGGAGTAAACAGGTTCCCATTGAACGTTAAAAGAGTGTGGGGCCGGATCGATCCTCAATCCGGCCCCACACTCTTTTGTTTTGCCGACGCTGGCCGGGCCTAACGGGTGGTCAACATATCGTCGGCCAACGAGAATTTTGTCTGTCCACGCTCGACCAGGTGGCAAGCGACCCAATGTTCGGGGAGTTTTTCCTCGAAGATCGGTTCTTCTGCCGAGCAAATGTCTGTGGCGATGGGGCAACGGGTGTGGAAGCGGCAGCCGCTGGGCGGGTTGAGGGGTGATGGAACATCGCCCTTGAGCACAATGCGCTGGCGGGTGCGTTTGGGGTCGGGGACGGGGATGGCCGACATCAATGCCTGGGTGTAAGGGTGCAGGGGGTTGTGGAAAAGTTCTTCCCGCTCTGCTATTTCGGCCATTTTGCCCAAGTACATCACACCTACCCGGTCGCTGATATGCTCGACAACGCTCAGGTTATGGGCAACAAAGAGATAGGTGAGGCCAAACTCCTCTTGCAATTTGCGCAGCAGGTTGAGTACCTGGGATTGGATAGAGACATCCAAAGCCGAGACTGGCTCATCGCAGATGATGAACTGGGGCTGCAGAGCCAGGGCGCGGGCAATGCCAATGCGCTGGCGCTGACCGCCGGAAAATTCGTGGGGGTAGCGGTTGATGAAGTAGGGGTTCAAACCCACAATTTCCAAAAGCTCTTTCACGCGTTCGCGGCGGGCTTTTCCGCTTAAAATATTGTGGACTTCAAGCGGCTCGGCGATGATGTTGCCTACGGTCATGCGTGGATTAAGCGAAGCGTACGGGTCTTGAAAAATTATTTGCATATGACGGCGCATTCTGCGCAGACTTTCGCCCTTCACCCGGGTTAGTTCCTGACCCTCAAATGTAATCGAGCCGTCGGTGGGGCGGTAAAGTTGCAAAATGGCCCGACCCGTTGTGCTTTTGCCGCAACCACTTTCGCCAACCAGCCCCAAGGTTTCACCCCGCTTAATATCGAAAGAGATGTCATCAACTGCTTTGATGTCTCCCACATGCTTTTGAAAGATAATCCCCTTGGTGATGGGAAAGTACATTTTTAGGTTTTGCACACTGAGCAGGGTGTCTTGTTTGCCGTTTGTG
>JAHEML010000117.1:2642-8224 GCA_024643705.1 Caldilineaceae bacterium
CCAAAGCCGAGACTGGCTCGTCGCAGATGATGAACTGGGGCTGCAGAGCCAGGGCGCGGGCAATGCCGATGCGCTGGCGTTGCCCGCCGGAAAATTCGTGGGGGTAGCGCTGCGCGTGGTAGGGGTTCAGCCCGACTTTTGCCAACATTTCCTGGACGATCTCGTTGCGTTCTTTGGAGGTGCCAATGCCGTGAATTTGTAAACCTTCGGCAATGATCGCGCCCACAGGCATCCGTGGGTCCAGCGAGGAGTAGGGGTCCTGGAAGACGATCTGCATGTTGCGGCGCAGGGCCTTCAACCCATTGCGGCCAACCGAAAAAACATCCTCACCGCCAAAGGTGACAGTGCCGTCGGTGGCATCTTGCAGGCGCAGAATGGTGCGCCCCACGGTTGTCTTGCCGCAGCCCGATTCGCCCACCAGGCCAAAGGTCTCGCCGGCGCGGATAGAAAAGGTGACGCCATCGACAGCTTTGACCCAGGCTGTCACCCGTTGCAACAGACCGGAGCGGACAGGGAAGTGCTTCTTGAGATTGTTGACGACCAGCAGGTCGCTCTTTTGGGCTAATACTCTGGACATAGGATTATTCGGTTACCTCGCATTTTCTACAAGTACTTCGTCTACAAGTACTTCGTCGCCGACAAACTGCCAATCTGCTCGACCCACGCCCGCCCACTCTGCTGCTGTGGCTGGGTGCCGCATGTGGCAGCGGGCCAGATGGCCTTCTTCGATCTGGACAAGCTCCGGCATCTGCTCTACACACAGTTCCTTGACGTAGGGGCAGCGGGGCGCAAATTTGCAGCCGGGGGGCAGGTTGATCAGGTCGGGAACCGAGCCAGGGATCACGGCCAGGTTGTCCTGGACAAGACCCAGCACCGGAATAGCAGCCAACAACCCTTCGGTATAGGGGTGCAGCGGTTTTTCGAAGAGTGTGACCACATCGGTGTATTCCACAATCTGCCCGGCATACATCACGGCGACACTGTCGCACATCTCTGCCACCACCCCCATATCGTGGGTGATGAGGAGAATTGCCGTGTCCGTGTCGGTACGCAGGTTGCGCATCAAGTCAAGAATCTGGGCCTGAATGGTGACATCCAGGGCTGTGGTTGGTTCGTCGGCGATCAACAATTTGGGCAAGCACGAAAGGGCCATAGCGATCATGATACGCTGGGCCTGACCGCCGGAGATTTCGTGGGGAAAGGCTTTGGCCCGCCGCTCTGGGTCCGAGATGCCCACTTTGCGCAGAAGATCGTAGACCTGTTGCATGGCGGTCTGCCGGTCCATTTTTTGGTGAACCATAATCGACTCGGCGATCTGGTCACCCACCCGGAAAACCGGGTTGAGGCAACTGGTGGGCTGCTGAAAAATCATCGAGATTCGGTTGCCGCGCAGGGTCAGCATCTCGTTTTCGGGCAGTTGCACCAGGTCTTTGCCGTCAAAAAGAACCTTGCCCTCCACGATCTTGCCAGAGCCACCCAGCAAGCGCATGATAGAGAGGGACGTGACACTCTTGCCACTGCCCGATTCGCCCACCAGCCCCATCACCTCGCCGGGACGGATGGCAAAATCCACACCGTTGACGGCTTGCACCACGCCGTCCTCGGTGTAAAAAAACGTTTTCAGCCCGCTGACTTCCAGAAGGGGTTGGGAAGATTTCTTTTCACTCATATGCAGGTATCCATGGTTTTCTGTGTCATGTTAAGCGTGAAGCGTGAAATGTGAGATCGTCCGGCGTTTTCACGCTTCACGTGTCACGTTTCGCTGTTAGAATTCGTCTACCGTTTGAGCCGTGGGTCCAGGGCGTCGCGCAAACCGTCGCCGATAAAGTTGAAGCCCAGCGCCACAATCACCAGGGGAATGCCCGGAACCAAGGGCAGCCAGGGGTGTTGGAACATATAACTCTGGGAACCGTTGAGCATGTTGCCCCAGGTGGGTGTCGGGTCTTGCACCCCTAGCCCCAGAAAGCTGAGAGAGGCTTCCAGAATAATCACACCACCCAGACTCAGGCTGGCGTTGACCAGAATAGGTGCAATGCCATTGGGGATCAGATGGCGCAGAATAATCCGGGCATCGGACGCGCCCAGTGCCTTGAGCGATTCGACAAAGTCTTGTTCGCTGAGCGAGAGAACCATGCCCCGCATCAGCCGGGCCGCGCCCAACCAGCCAAAGACGACGATAATCATCACCAGCACAAAGACCTGGTTGGCCTCTCGCTCTGGGGCCAACAGCACCGCGCTGAGCGCTTTGATGATAAAGCCAGGCAGGGGCAACTTGGCATCGGTATTGATCATAATAGCCGAGAGAATGAGCAGAATGGGCAACAGGGGAATGGTGAGCATAAACTCGATCACCCGGGAGATGATCGTATCTACCCAGCCCTTGTAATAGCCTGCCACCGCGCCGATGATCACCCCCAGGGTCTCGGAGAGGATCACCACCGAAAAGGCGATAGAGAGGGAGACACGTGCCGCGTAGAGCATCCGGGTGAAGAGGTCTCGCCCCAGATTGTCGATGCCCAGAATGTGGATACGACCATCGCTGCCAGCAATGCCGGGAGGGCCTGGGCGGGTAGGGGCCGAAATGTCCACTGCATCTCTGGGGAAGGTGGTGATCACTGGCGCGAGCAAGGATGCGATAAAAATCAAGAGAATGAGCACAAGAGAGATCACGGCCAGTTTGTGGCGCATGAAACGACGCGCCACCACCATCAATTGGCTATCTTGCTTTTCGATTGGTTGTTTGGCAGAGAGCGTACCGGCTGTTGCCGCCATGGTGAAACTCCTCAACTGGACAAAATCGAGACAGGAATTCGTCTATTTATACTTGATGCGTGGATCGACAACTGTGTAGAGAATATCACCCAACAGCAGGGCAAAGACAGTCAGCACCGCGGTGATAAAGATAAAGGCCAGGGCAATCGGCCAGTCGCTACGGCTGAGGGCGTCGAAGTAGAGCCGCCCCATCCCCGGCCAGGCAAAGACCGTCTCGGTGATAATCGCGCCGCTGAAAATGCCAGGGATCGTCAACACCAGAATCGTTACAAAAGGGATCAGGGCATTGCGCAGGGTGTGCTTATAAATCACCAAATTCTCCCGCAGCCCCTTGGCCCGGGCCGTGCGCACATAGTCCTGGCGCAGCACTTCCAGCATGGATGTGCGCACAAACCGGCTCCACCCAGCCATGTTGAAGAAGGTGAGCACAAGCAGCGGCATAAAGAGATGGAGCAGCCGATCCCACAGGGAGCCAGCCTCGACACGGGGTAGCCATTCGGCAATGCTATAATCGCGCATGGCCTCGCGCAGCCCGGAAGGTATGCGGGGTATCCAGGGGATTGTATCTTGCAGGAAAACAGGGATCACGGAAAAGAGAAGAATTAACAACAATGCGAAGAAAAAGACCGGCATGGAGGAGCCGATAAAGGCAAGAGTAGTAAAGAAATAATCAAAACGGGAATACTGACGCACCGCGCTGTAAATCCCAATAGGCACACCAATCAGCAAAGAGAGCAAGGTGGCGGTGACGAGCAACTCCAGGGTGGCATTCAGTCGGCTGAGCAATTCATCCAGCACGGGGCGGCCAGGGCGAATGACTGTGCTCAGGCCAAAGTCGCCGCGCAGAATGCCTCTGCTGCTGCGGATGGCGGGATGCAGTTCGGGGATTTCGGCGAGATAGACATAATCATCGCAGCCAGTCGGCCGCGTGACAATCTCACCGTCGCGATTTGTCACCTGTTCCTCTCTGGGCAGGTAACACCCCACAGGAATGTTGGCAAATAGTTCTTGCCCGCCAACAACAATCGGGCCGCTGGGGACGCCGATCAACCAGCGTGAGAAGCGCACTGGCAGGTAGAGGTCCAGTTCAAACTGAGCACGGATACGAGCGATATCCTCCCGGCTTAGCTGTTGTTGCTGCTGTTGCAAACCAGCCAGTGGCCCGCCCGGCGCAATGTTGAAGAGGACAAAGGTAGCCGCGGCCGATAGGAAGATCACGAAGATCATCTGGATGACACGGCGGATCAGATAATTGGTCATGAGGCCAACTCCCAGTTACGTTCCAGAAGCCATAAGACAAGAAGCATAAGCAAAAGCGGGTGGAACATTCGATCTAGAATGCCCCACCCGCTTTTCTTTAATCAACCCGCTTCAACAGTGATCACTGAACGACTCACCAGAAGCGCGCATGCTGCGTTCAGGGAAGAGATTACTTGCTGTACAGGTTCATGTCGATGTGTTCCCAGGTTGGGCTGGGTACAACTTCCACATTCACCTTACCCTCGGCCGCAGCATCGATCACGGTCTGGACTTCAGCACCACCACCCAGGGTGGCTCGTTCCAGGTAATCCAGATCGCCGGCCAGCAACTGGGCAACAGCCTGGTTGGTGTCCTGAACGATGACGACGATAATCTTTTGTACCTTGGGCGCAGGTTCGTAGTAGGGATTGATTTCCAACTCGATGCGCTCGCCCTTTACCCAGTCGGTGATGACGTAGGGGCCGTAGCTCAGGCGCTTCTCGGAGATTTCGGGCAGTGTGGCCCATTCGGCTCCGGGTACATCCTTCAACATCCGGCCATCGCTCAAGACCTGATGGCTGGGGTAGAGTTCGCCCCAGGGCGACAGGAAGTAGGTCGGGCTTTGGTAGCCGGGCAAGTAGGTCACAGTGCCTTCGACGCCAGGGCCAAATTCCGTGCTCTGCATGGCATCACAGGTGATGAAGGAGGTGGCACCAGAGTCTTTATCACACTCGATCTGCTGGGCCAGTTCCACATCGCCAGCCGAGCCAGGTGTTCCATCGCTCCACGTGAAGTCAGCGTACTTGTAGTTGACAACCAACTGGGGCAGCATGACTGTGCTGGAGCCGTCGTATTCGATGGTTTCGCCATCCACAATGATCTTCGTGCCAGCGGCCAGTTCTTCCGGCTCGCCATCAACGTTGTAGACCATGTCGCCAGCGCTGACTTCGACCATCTCGTTGGTGGCCAGGCCATCTTCCAGGGTCGCCAATGGCGTCTGGGTGAGGGGCTGGTAATCAAAGCTGTACTGGGTATTCAGGTTGCCAACACCCATTTGGGCGATCTGGCGCTGAACAGCAGCAGAGACAATCAGAGTGAACATGCTGGAGGGTTCCTGGGAGAAACCGACGACCATTGTGTCGCCACCATCTGCCAGTTCCCATTCCCACGAATTGGCCGAGCTATACTCGGTGGGGTCTGGGCGGAAGTTCAGCAGGTTTGTGCTCCAGGCTTCGGCCTCGGCCCGCTGGAAGAGAGGCAGAGAGACCATATCTGCCGAGAATTCTTTCTGCACAATGTCATAGGCCGCAATGCGCTCTGCACGGTCCAGGGTGTTGTTGCCAGCGACAATCGCCTGGCTGGCGGTTTCGTTGCACCAGCCCATGTAGTTCTGGCCTTCCCAGTTGTTGCTGGGCAGAGGAATCTGGTTACAGGCATACAGGGTGCGACCACCGGGATTGGTCTGACCGACCCAAGCGAAGGCGCCCAACTCGAAGTCGCGGCGTTGCAGACCGGTGCTGTCACCGAACCACCAGGAGGCAGGGGTGTGCAGGCGAATGATTTCGATGCCA
>JAHEML010000118.1 GCA_024643705.1 Caldilineaceae bacterium
CATCCCCCGCCGACGCAGGCCGTCCAACATGGCCCGGTAACGTTCGATAGCCTGATGATCAAAACGTCCGGGTTCCGGCTCGATCCGGCTCCATTCCAAGCTGAGACGATGGGCATTCAATCCCAGCCCTGCCATGCGATCAAAATCGTCATCGGCATTGTTCCACCAATCACAGGCCAGGCCGCTCTTGTCCCCATGCCAAATCGCGCCCGGCTGCTGCTCGAAGGCCCACCATTGGTTGTTTGTGTTGTTGCCCTCCACCTGATGCGAAGCCGAAGCTGTGCCCCAGAGAAAGTTGGCTGGAAAGGGGAGGTTGGTGCTCATGGTTGGCCAGGTAGTGTGGATTGATGGAGATGGATTGGGGTGGCGAAAATCCGGTCCATAGCTTGGTAGTTACATTTAGCGACAGAGTAATCAGGGGCGATAGACCGTATCGCCGGGTCGTTCTCTGGGCAAGTGCTGCAATGCAATGCCTGCCTCGGCAAGAAATGTGCGGCTGTTGTCGTCGGGATAGTTGCCCGCATAGACCACCCGACGGATGCCAGCGTTGATGATCATCTTGGCACAAGTGAGGCAAGGCTGATGGGTGACATAGATAGTCGAATCGGCGGAGTTCACACCATGCAGCGCAGCCTGGATAATGGCATTTTGCTCGGCATGGAGGGTGCGCACACAGTGGCCGTCGATGAGCAGATGACCCACGTCGTCGCAGTGGGGCAGGCCCGCGGGCGCGCCGTTGTAGCCGGTGGTCAAAATGCGCCGATCCCGCACAATCACCGCGCCCACATGGGCACGATCGCAGGTGCTGCGTTCGGCCACACCAAAGGCAATTTTGATGAAGTAATCGTCCCAGGAAGGGCGGGCCATATCAGACATAATGAGATTCCTTTACCCGAGCAGGGTCCGCCAGCTATCCTGGGGGTGTTTCTTCGCCACCCCATTGGGCGAGCGCTTGCCAATCGCTTCGCGTTGGTGGCGATCAAAGAGCAGGTCGGCAAGAATTGTCAGAGCATCTTCCCGTTGCGGGCAGGCAAGATAAATTCGCTTGGGCACATCTTTGGCCGGTTGCCACCAATTGCGCCGAGGTATGTGGACGGTGTGGGTTACAACCAGGCCCGGCAGGCTGTCCGGACCAAAGTGGATGTCTCCCCATTGGATATCCAGCACGGCTCCGGGCTTGAAAAAGCAATACCACATGCCATTCGTGGTTTCGGGCGAATGACCAACCATCAGGAATGTAGTGGGCTTCTTCAGGCAAATCAACGCATGTTCCCGGCTGGGAAAGGTGCGGAAAAAGCCCTGCAACCAAGAGAAATGGCCGTGCTTGTTCTCCACACTGAAGTAGCCACTGGCCCAAATGGGAATTTTGGCCGACGAGGGCACAGTGGCCGGAACCACCAGGGGCATCTCGGCGGGAGTAAAGAGTACAAAGTCCCTGGTTTTCCAGTAACGATAGAGAGCAAATAGACCCACCATGAGCGCGCCAGCCACGCCAGCTACGAGCCACCCACCAGGAATCCATCCCAGGGCCGCGGCACCGCCCAAGAGAAAGAGATCGATCTGCAACCAGCGCAAAAAATCCGCACCGACGGCTCTATGATGGGTCAATTGATAGATGAGTCTGCCCACGCTTCTGCCTCCACAGAAGTTTCATCAAAAAGAGCCTCACCGGGTCCGGCAAGGCTCTTTACAATCGGTAAACCATCGGTGAACAATCAGCAACGAATGGTAAAAGAGAGATTCAATGGATGATGAATCCAAACTCAGGCCGGAGCAGGTAGTGTGCCGCCCAAGTCCAGTCCTTTGTCCCGTCCTTCGTTTTCGCGTTTGCGTTCATCATCACTTGCGCTCGGCTTGGCCCGCTCGTTGCGATCCCGAACGGGTGCACTGGGCGATGATTCCACGATCTGCTCTCCCCGCATAATGGCCTCAAATTCAGGCGCATTCAGGGTCTCAATTTCCAGCAGACGCAGCGCAACGGCATCCAGCTTGTCCCGCTGTTCTTCCAATATCTGATGGGTACGCTGGTAGGCTTCGTCTACCAATTCCCGCACTTCGTTATCGATCTCCTGAGCAACCTTGTCGCTATAGTTGCGACTTTCACCCAGGCTGCGCCCCATGAAGATCATTTCGTCCCGCTCGCCATATTGAATTGGCCCCAACTTTTTGCTCATCCCCAATTGGGTCACCATAGCTCGTGCCAAATTGGTCACCCGCTCCAGATCATTGCTGGCCCCGGTGGTGATATCGCCAAAGCGAATCTCCTCGGCCACACGCCCACCCAGCAGAGCGGCGAGACTGGCACGGAATTTGTTGCGGCTGGTGAGTTGTGTCTCTTCTTCGGGGATAGGCATGGTGTAACCACCGGCCATGCCACGGGGCACAATCGTCACCTTGTGTACCGGATCGTGTTCGGGGATGGCATACATGACAACAGCATGGCCTGCCTCATGATACGCCACGATCTCTTTCTCTTTGGGGGTGATCAACCGGCTGCGGCGTTCTGGCCCGGCCATCACCCGCTCGATAGCTTCTTGAAATTCGGCCATGCCAATAGAGCGGCGGTTGCGACGGGCAGCCAAAATTGCAGCTTCGTTGACCAAATTCTCCACATCTGCGCCCACAAATCCGGGTGTTTGCTTAGCAACCACATCCAAATTCACATCGGTTGCCAGTGGCTTGCCCTTGATATGAACATCGAGAATGGCCCGGCGTCCTTTTACATCCGGCGCATCCATGGTCACCCGTCGATCAAAACGGCCCGGGCGCAACAGAGCCGGATCAAGAATGTCTGGTCGGTTGGTGGCAGCGATCAGGATGATGTTCACATCCGTGTCAAAACCATCCATTTCCACCAAAATCTGGTTGAGCGTCTGCTCGCGCTCATCGTTGGAGCCGCCCAAGCCAGAACCACGGTTACGTCCAACCGCGTCGATTTCGTCGATGAAGATGATACAAGGCGAGTTCTTCTTGGCCTGCTCGAAGAGATCACGCACACGGCTGGCCCCAACACCTACAAACATTTCCACAAATTCCGAACCGGATATGCTGAAGAATGGCACGCCCGCCTCGCCAGAGACAGCCTTAGCCATCAACGTTTTGCCTGTGCCAGGTGGCCCCACCAGGAGCACACCTTTGGGGATTCGTGCGCCTAATGTCGCAAATTTCTGAGGTTCTTTGAGAAACTCGACAACCTCTTCCAACTCTTGCTTGGCTTCGTCGCTGCCGGCAACATCAGCAAAGGTCACAGTGGGTTTGTCGCCGGTGAACATACGCGCCCGGCTCTTGCCGAAACCAAACGCCTGGTTGCCTGCCCCCTGGGCCTGCCGCAGTATAAAGATGAAAAAGACGGCAATCAACAGAATAGGAAGAAGGCCGAACAAGATGCCGCCATAGACTTCCCACCCGCTGGGTTCCTCGACCACAAGGTTAATGGCACTCATCTGCTCGTTGGTGACGTTGAGATCGCGCAACACCTCCACCAGGCCGACACCTGTCTCCTTGCGAGAGCTAATCTGCGCCGTAGATGTTTGTGTGACCACAATATCGTCGTTGTGGACTTTGATCTCGACAACCTGACCGTTTCGTACCAGGTCGGCTACTTCGGCGATTGATATTTCTTCGGTTACAGCGCTACGGCTATTGCCAAAAACCGTATAGAGAAATGCGCCCAGGGCGACAATCAACAAAAAGTAGATCAGCCCATTGCGAAATCGTTTGGAATCCATGTGATTACTCGATAGTCCTGGAGATGAATAAATGCCACAAATGCATCTATTCCAGTGTTTGATTGCCGAGGCTCAACAGGAGCCAGAACACCTGTTTGCAGTGTAGCACAGGGCGATCCGTACGTCAAACAAAATGCCAAACTTGACCCTATGCTCTCTATTGTTCGCCGCAGTCTATCAGCTTGTTACACAGTGGGCAGTAGTGTGGCTTCCATGCCGGATGTGCAAACTCTATGTATCACCAACCTGGAGCGTAAAAAGTGTGATCTCTGGTCGGCAATTGAAGCGATAGGGCAGCGGCCAGACTCCCAACCCCCGATTGGTGTAGACCTGTCGTTGGCCCACCGTATAAAGACCGATTGGGTAGTGTCTGCCAAAACGGGGCAGAATGGGCGCACGGGTGAAAAGCCCCACACCATCGGGTGAAGGGGAAGGAATACGCACCTGGCCCCCGTGGCTGTGGCCGCTGAACTGGACAGCCACCGGGGCATCGGCCTGCACAACCATATCAAAAAAGTCGGGTTCGTGGGCCAGAAGCAGAGAGACGGCACTGGTCGGCGCATCGGCCAAAGCGGCTCGAACATTGGGCCGCCCGCTCCACATATCGTCCACACCGCCCACAAACAGCCCTGGCAACGCCTCTACGCCCTGATTCACCAGGAGTTGCACAGGTGTCTCGGCCAGGTAATCGGCAACCGTGGCCCGATCCGTCCATAGATCATGATTGCCCAGAATGCCATAAGTTGGCATGGTCAAGGCCCGCAAAGGGTCCACCAGCGCATCGGCTTGCTGGGCGGTGCGGGTCACATAGTCGCCGGTGAGAAAGAGCATATCCGGAGCCAACTGGTTGACGATTTCGACAGCGTGCCAGAGCTTTTCCGGCCCGGTGTATTCACCCAGATGAATGTCGGATATTTGGGCAATGCGCGTGCCGGACAGGTGTTCGGGCAGATAAGGGATTGACAGCATCCGATCCACCACTTCGACCCAACTCGGTTCCGCGTAGTGAGCATAGCCATAGCCTGCCGCGCTTGCTACCACCAGGCCACCAGCCAGCTTCAAAAAGCTTCGACGGGAGAGACCACGAGGAGCGGAATTCGATGTGCGGCTGAGTGTATAAGGATTTTCCATGAAAATGAAACGACGGAATGCGCACACAAGTTCCCAACCAGGCTTCTCCCAGTGCTGACAACTGCTTCGCGATTATGCGGGTTTGATTGCGCTGCTAAAAGTCGTAATCGATCCGCCAGGCTGTAGCCAGATTTGGCCCGATTGTCCGTTCTAAAAATGGCTCCCACGAGAAGGTGCGGGGGTTGCCCCAAATGGGGAAGTAGGTTGGGTCGTAGCTGCACGTGGCGCTAACCGTTCCCAACAGCGGATGACGCTGGATGATCGACAGCCCCTGGCCCGCTGTATGATCCAGTGCGAGATAATACCCTCTCTCCCAGGGCCAACCTTTGCGCCGGATAAAACCATTGGGGGTCATTTCGAAGCCCGGATTTTCCGTTACCTCCACCGGAATACTCAGCTTGAGCAGTTCGTCGTCGGCTGTTTGGGGGTAGAAGGGGTGGGGAAACCAGCGGATGGGCAAAGGCGCGCCGCCTAAGTTGACCAGCCGGGTGTCGGAGCGAACGGTGCGCCCCAAGAGCGAGACAGTTCGCTCCAGTTCGATGGCGTAGCCTTGCCAATCGTGGCGGGTGGTCATGCGGATGGAGTCGCTGCTTTGCTCCACATCCCAGTGGCAAAATGCTGTCACTGTGCGCTCGTCCAGTTTGCACAGGCCAATGCCGATGATCAACGCGTCGTCCAGGTTTTCGGTTGACTCATCCCCTTTTGGATCGCGCAACGGAAACTGATTGAAGGCGTCGGGGATGCCTTGACCATCAAACCAGTTGAAGCTATCGGGGAATGTCGGCCCGCTGAGAAGATCGCCCAACCGAGCATCGGCAACCTGAAAAATATAGCCGCCGGTGCAATAGCGCACACCAAATCGCGTCTGATCGGCCACGGGATCAAGAATCAAAACAGTAAGTTGGTCGTTAGCAAGTGTGTACATGGGGTCTCCGATGTAAGAGGTGCTGGTGATGAAGTTGAAGGGTTGCTTTTTATCTAGCCAAGATTTGGCGGCCCAGAACGAATGCGTTCTTCCAGATGGGTTGCACTGTCCGCGGGCCAGGGGTAGGCGTCCCAGCCCAACCCATAGCCGTAGGGGCTGATGTCTTCGATCCACCAAGTACATCCCGCGTCGGCATAGGCCGCCGCAATCTCTCTGGCCCCAGCCGGGTTGTCCCCTGGTGTCACGCCCATCGCCACTGCCGTAATGGGTTCGTCGCTGGTGCGGTGCTGGCGAATATAAGCCAGCGCGTCCCGCCACTCATCCGGTGTGAGTGTGCCATTGGCTTTGATCGGAATCGCGCCGTCATAGCGGGCGGCCCGTCGCATGGGGGCTTTGTTGGGCCACAAACCCGCTACCCAAATGGGGATGCGCGGCTGTTGGACAGGCGTGGGCAAAAAGCGCATCTCTTCCAGTTGGTAGTGCTTGCCCTGGAAACCAAAGAGTTCGCCGCTCCACAGACCGAGCAGAATTTCCAGCCCCTCATCCAACTTTTCCGCTCGAATTCTGTTGTCGGTCTCTTCCCCAAAGAAACCGTATTCCCACTTTTCCGGCGATCCCAACCCCACCCCCAAAATCAGCCGTCCGCCAGAGAGCCGGTCGATGGAGAGTGTCTCGCGTGCCAGTTTCCAGGGCCGCCGCCGGGCAACGGGTGTAACCAATGTCCCAATGCGAATACGCTCGGTGGCCATGGCAATCGCAGCCAGAGCGACCCAGGGGTCTACCATTGGTCGCCAGAAATCGTCAAAGAGGACATGGTCCCAGACGAAGAAGCCATCCCAACCCGCCTTTTCTGCGGCCTGGGCCAACTCCACCAATTTTCTCACATCACCAAACGCGTCGAACTGCGGGATCGATAGACCAAATTGCATAAATTACTCCTGTGACGGGTTGAAAATTGCACGTGGCGTCCGTTGCTTCGTGCCTTCATCTCTCTATCTCGTCGGTTTCCTGCCAGGCTGCCCGACCATCGGCATAGGCATCCCCGCCGTGACAATCGTTGATGACGATGACCGGGAACTCTGCGACCACCAACTCCCGAATGGCCTCTGTACCCAACTCCGGCCAGGCCACCACACGGCTGCTGCGAATGTGTCGGGCCAACAGCGCGGCCGCGCCACCCACTGCCGCGGCGTAGACGGCCTTGTGTTCCACCAACCCGGCTTTCACCTCTGCCGAACGATACCCCTTGCCAATCAGCAGTTTGACCCCCAAGCGCAACAGAGGAACCGTGTACGAATCCATACGCCCGCTGGTGGTCGGCCCAGCCGGCCCAATGACATGGCCCATTTTTGCCGGAGCCGGACCCACATAGTAGATCGCCTGACCCGCCAACTCTATGGGCAACGGTTCGCCTTGGGCAATGAGTTCGCACAGCCGTTTGTGGGCCGCGTCCCGCGCGGTGTAGGCCACGCCACCGATGCGAACACTGTCGCCCGCGCGCAGGGGAAGCAGATCGGCCTGGGTAAGAGGAAGTGTCAGTGTGATCATGGTTTGGAAGAAAGTGGTCCGTTCACATCAAATCTCCACCCGCGCCCGCCGCGGGGCCGAGCAATTGAGATTGACAGCCACAGGCAGCGCGCCGATGTGGGTGGCCGCGGCTTCGATATGCACGGCCAGGGCGGTCACCCGCCCACCCAAGCCTTGGGGGCCAATACCTGTGCGGTTGATGGCAGCCAACAGGTCAGCTTCCAATTGTGCCAGATGGGGAGCGGGGTGAAGGCTGCCAATGGGGCGCAGCAGCGCCTTTTTTGCCAAATGGGCCACTGTGTCGAAGGCCCCGCCCAGGCCAACCCCCACAATCACCGGCGGGCAGGCGTTGGGGCCAGCCATTTCGATGGTTTCGACAACAAAACGCCTCACCCCATCCACCCCCGCCGATGGGGGGAACATCTGCAAACGGCTCATCAACTCGGCCCCAAATCCCTTTTGCAGAACAGTGATGTCCACCCGATTGCCGGGGACGATCTCGAAATGAATCAGCCCCGGCGTGTTGTCGCCGGTGTTGGCGCGCTGGATGGGATCACCCACCACCGACTTGCGCAGAGCAGTGTAGGCCCTGCGCACCCCGTTTTGAATGGCAGCGTACAGATCACCCCCGACGAAGTGAACATCCTGCCCAATCTCCAGAAAGATGATCGCCATTCCCGTGTCCTGACAAGTGGGAATCTGCTCGGCCTGGGCATAGGCCGAATTCTCCAGCAACAGATCGATCACCTGTCGGCCCACGGGGGACGGCTCGGCGGGCGCGGCGCTTTCCAGCGCGGCCAGATAGTCGGCGGGCAGACGATAGGCCGCTTCGGTCAGCAGTGCGGCAATCGTCTCTTGGATTTGGATGACGGGAATTTCGCGGATCATGTGTGCTTTTTTCAACGCAAA
>JAHEML010000119.1:0-5435 GCA_024643705.1 Caldilineaceae bacterium
CGCAGGCTTTCTCTTTGGACTGACCAAGTTTGGTGGTGCAGGCTTGCCCCCGCTTTGGCAGCAACGCCTCAACCACCGCGTCCGGCTCGAATCTCAACTGATGGCTGTATTGCCTGGCTTTCGCGGGCGACAGATCGGCCTTTTGCTCAAAACAACCCAGGCCACAGCCGCATTGGCCCAGGGCATACACATCATCAACTGGACAGCCGATCCCCTGCAATTCGCCAACGCTGTCTTGAACTATTCCCAGTTGGGGGCGGTGGTGTACGAAGCCAATCCGGCCCTCTACAACTTTCAAAACGATCTGAACAGGGTCGAGGCATCTCGTTTCAGCCTGACCTGGCTGCCTTCAACCCAACGTGTCCAGACCAGGTTCGCCGGTCATTCTACCGGGCAGTCGCCAGCTCCCTTGGACATGGCGCAGCAGCCGCAGATTGTGCGCGTCAACGACGGCCCTGTCGTGTCCCGTTTCGATGTAGACGCCGCGGTGATCGCCTTTGAAGTTCCCGCCAACTGGAGCGGATTGCAGCAGGCCGATCTCCCCCTGGCCCAACACTGGCGCGAAACCACCGATCAGCTTTTCGTGCGTTATCTGGGTAAAGAGCCGGGCCATTATATGATCACCGGCACCGGTAAGGATGGACCGCGCTGCTATCTGCTGGGGCAGCGGGTGGACGAGTCGCTGCTCGACGCTTTGTCCCAGACCATTCATACCGGAGTCGGGTAGGTGTCCATTTCACCTTTCACCCCCAATCTGCTATAAATCTTCTATGCGTCTGAATCAACTCCAATCGATGGACCCCATCGCTTTTGAAAAATATGTAGGCACGCTCTTTGCCAGGCGGGGCTACCGCGTGGAAGATACCCAAGCCTCTGCCGACGAAGGCATCGACCTGATTGTTCGACAAGGGCGACGGATGGCGGTGGTGCAGTGCAAACGGTACCAGGGCAGTGTGGGCCAGCCCGTTGTCCGGGACCTGTATGGGGTGATGTTGCACACGGGTGCGGTGGAAGCCTATCTGGTGACGACGGGCACCGTCACCGCGGCAGCCCGCCGTTGGGCCGAAGGCAAACCCATTCATCTGATCGATCAGCACCGGTTGGTGGAGTGGGTGCGCACAGGCCATTTGAACTACGAAAAGCCCAACGTTCTCAAATCCAATCGCCCCCTGCGGTTTGTGATGGGGCTACTGGTTGTGGCGGTTGTCGTCCTGGTGTTGGTTGCCCCGAATCAACTACGGGCCGCGGGTGACGGGGTGGTGAACGCTGTTCGTCCATTGCTGGCCCAGGTCGAATCGGTCTTTCAGCCAGCCGGAAGCCCCACACCCATGTCATCTGATTCGGCGCCCGCAGCCACAGCCACACCGACTGTTCTTCCTGATCAAGACTCCACCGGTTCATCGTCGATTTCCACGCAAACGCCCATCCCATCGGGTGTTGTGACCCAGCCTACTACCGGTGCGGCTGCCCCTGTCTCAGCACCATCGGATGATTCTTCCTTGCCCGATAGCATCGCCACATCTCCTGCCGATGGGCGTATACGCGCGCCAACACCGGCTGCACCCACCGAGTGATTCCGAACCAGACCCCGTCGAAATCATATCTACCCCGAATGATTCCAGTAGAAAGAAATGCGACCATGACAGATTTCGCCCGCTATCTCAACGTGCGTAGTAGCCACATGCCTATCCTTTCACCCGATGGCAGCCGGGTTGCCTTTCTCAGCGATATCAGCGGCAACCATCAGGTTTGGAGCGCGTCGGCGTCTCCCGGATCCACCGAGTGGCCCCAGCAGCTTACCTTTTTTATCGACAAGGTGTGGGAGATTCATGGCACATCTGGTGCCGACCATTTGCTGGCCGTCAGCGATGTGGGGGGCAACGAACGCCAACAATTCTATTTGGTTACAGGCTTTAGTGGCTCAAGAAATAGCAGTCATGGCGGCCACGCGGTGCGGCGCTTGACCACCAACGACAACGCGATTCATCGGTTTGGGGCGTTCAGCAGCGATGGGCAGCGTATCCTTTATGCGGCGAATGGGCGCAACGGCGTCGATTTCGATCTCTTTCGCATGGATGTGACCAGTGGCGAAGTCCACCTTCTGCTCCAACTCGCGGGTAATCAGGCCGTGATGGCTTGGTCGCCGGATGAGCGCTATGTGCTGACCCGTGAGCAGGTGGGGCCTTTGGAAGACCGGGTATTCTTGATCGATCTAGAGGCGGATGGCGGTTCGCGAATGGTGCGGGAGTTGAGCGATGGCAAGCCCACCGCTCGCTACGAACAGGTGAACTGGCGTTCCGATGGCGTCTATTTGCTCTGCGATGGCAGCCATGATCGGGGTGCTATCTGCCGCTTGGACACAGATAGCGGCGAAATGGTGCAGATCGTCGCTGGCGATGCCCACCCAGGCGATGGGGAGATGGAGGCGTTGACTGTCGCGTCTGATGGTGGGGCTGTCTACAGCTACAACGAGGGGGGCTATAGCCGTCTTTGGCGCATGGATTTGACGACTGGTGTGCGGGTTCCCATCCCTGGCTTGCCCGACGGGCAGATCGGGCATCTTTCGCTTAAGCCAGGCGGGGCATTGGTTTGCGATGTGCAAACTCCCCAGAGCAATCTGGACGTTTGGCTGGTGGAGCCGGATGGAGCAACCCGGCCATTGACCCAAAGTGACCGGGCTGGATTGGATGCAAACTCGTTTATTGCGCCCCAGTTGATCTACTTTTCCACCTTCGACGGACGGGAGATACCCGCATTCTATTATCTCCCATCAACACCCCGGCCCGAGGGCGGCTACCCGTGTATCCTCTATGTACATGGTGGCCCAACCAGCCAGTTGCGCCCAGATTTTGATGTGCGTTTTCAATATTTCCTTAGCCGGGGCTATGCGATTCTGGGTACAAATGTACGGGGCAGCGGCGGTTATGGGCGCATCTATGCAGCCCTGGACGAGATCGAAAAACGGCTGGACAGCGTGGCTGATCTGAGACATGCTGTGCTTTGGCTGCACAATCGCCCGGAGATCGATGCAGGGCGTATTGCCATCTATGGCCGTAGCTACGGGGGCTTTATGGTGCTGGCCGCGCTGACTGCCTATCCAGAGCTATTTGCGGCGGGGATCGATGTGGTGGGTATTGCCAACTGGGTTACCTTTATGGAGCGTACCAGTCCCTGGCGGCGGGCACACCGGGAGAAGGAATATGGCAGCCTGGCCCTGCATCGCGATGTGCTGGAGCGCATTTCTCCCATCCACAGGGCCGAGCGCATTACAATGCCATTGATGGTCATTGCGGGCGACAACGACCCCCGGGTGCCGCTTTATGAATCGGAGCTAATTGTGGAAAAGGTGCGCGAGAATGGAGGCCAGGTCGAGTTCCTTCACTATGCGGATGAAGGCCACAAGCTCAGTAAGCTAACCAATCGCATCGACAGTTTTACCAAAATGGCCGCTTTTTTAGACAAACAGTTGGGTGAGTAGATACCGACTCTGGTCGAATGTTTAGCAGAAAGCTGGCATACTTGGTAATTATTCGCAGACAATTTGGGTGATTTGATTCCAGGAATCGGCCCTGGGTATTGAGGCATTCAAGTGATTTTGTGGCCGATTCCCGGAATTGTGCAGTGCAACCGTTGGGTTGAAAAACGGGCAGTTACTTAGTCACCGCTGATCATTGGTGCATAGATGGTGGCTTTGGGCTGTGTCATATCTAGGAAGATGACAATCTCTTTTTTGCCGATTTGTAGGCCATTCTTATGTACCGAGAGTGCAAGGATCGCCACGTTGCTGTTCGCCTTTTTGGCATCGGGGACCGAAACAACAATAGAGACTCTTTCTACCCCATTGCCCTGATGCGGGCTGACCTGTAGCCATGTAGCGTCGGTGGTTGCTTGCCATTCATAATCTGGATTGCCGCCCCAAATATCGGGTTCGATTGTATATGAAAGTGGCATGGCCTCGTCGGAGATTGGATCGACAGAAAACAGGATTACTTCGGGCAGGGATGGCATTTCAGTCGTTGGTGCATTCGTTGGTTCCACCGTTGGTGTGTTTGTTGGCTCGACTGTTGGTTCATGTGTCGGCTCCGATGTCGGCTCATGCTCAGGTGTAGATGTTGGTGTTGAAGTTGGTGTTGATGTTGATGTAGGTGCATAGGTTGGCACAGACGTCGGTGTTGGTGTTGAAGTTGGTGTTGATGTAGGTGTTGGTACTGGTGTAGCTTCAAGTGTATCTTTGGTCAGGTAGATGCTATCTGTAGCAGTTGCACTTTGGGTCGGGGTACGAAATTCAACTTCGATGCTGTGTTGTCCTGCCGACGCTTTCAACTCCCACTCCATCTTAGAGGAAAACGACCGCCACGCTGCCCAGTCTTCCTGATCAACCCGCAGGCGCATTTCATCCCAATTGCCATAGGCCTCAATGGTCAGCTTACCGTCTTCGGTTGCGGCAGCGTCACCGTTGATGACAACCGGGTATATCTCCTGTCGCCGACCGAAATCCTGTACCCAATAGTTCACGTAGGTACCACCGCCGCTGAAATAGCCAATCCCTACTTCCCAATACTCGGTTGAAAGGAGGT
The DNA here is from genome assembly GCA_024643705.1 of Caldilineaceae bacterium. Taxonomy (GTDB): domain Bacteria; phylum Chloroflexota; class Anaerolineae; order Caldilineales; family Caldilineaceae; genus JACQGT01. Next base: position 4,578 of record JAHEML010000119.1, read on the forward strand.
TTTCTCGATGGATCGTGCTGTTGATCCAGCCTTCGACCGCTTGTGCTGGCGTGGTTTGACCAGCGGCCAAATTTTCGCCCATATGGGTCCAACCCGTGTAATAGGTCCCAATTCTAGCACTCCAATTGCACTGTGGAACCATTTGACCATTGACCTTGTCGAAGCTCGTGTGAGAAAAGTAATCGTCTTGTGCCATGTCGGCTGCATGAAAACGAGCCGCGTTGGTGAGCGAATCTACCTGCTTGAGGGGAGGCAGATTGTTATTTTGCCGATATTCGTTCACCAGCCATACAACCTCATTCTCGAACTGCTCATTGCTGCTGGCGACAGTTGCGCCCCCGCACCCTTGCATCTGCACTGCGTCGGGAGTGGTATTGGGTGCGTCGTCTGCCAGTACAACTGTTGGTTGTACGGTGCAGAGAATAATCATCATGAGGAACCAAACAGAAATATGGTATTTGGGTGAATAGCGATTTGCTGGATAAGTATTCATTTAATTTACACCTTTTTATTTTTGACAGAGAGTGGTATGAGAAAGTACGGTAAATGGGAAGTTTTTTGATTTATAGTTAGGATATTTGATTCTTACCGAAAATTACATAGCCAATAAGGACTTATTCATATGTTTGGAAGTAGGACAAAAGTTGCAGAGATAGATGTATTGGCTGCCCTTCGTACGGTGCAGGAACCCGAACTCCACCAAGACTTGGTCACCCTGGGAATGATCAAGGAGATCGATATTCAAGGGGGCGTTGTCAGTTTTCAAATCGAATTGACCACACCTGCCTGCCCTCTTCAGGCCCGGATCGAGGCCGAAAGCATCGCGGCTGTCAAGACATTGGTCCCCGGTGTAGAATC
>JAHEML010000119.1:5445-8218 GCA_024643705.1 Caldilineaceae bacterium
GTGGAGACGGACGTATCTTCAGCAAGCTCAATGTGCCTATTCGCAACATTGTGGCTGTTGCCAGCGGCAAAGGGGGCGTGGGCAAAAGCACGGTCAGCGTCAATTTAGCCGTCAGCCTGGCCATGGACGGGGCCAAGGTTGGGTTGTTGGATGCGGACATCTACGGCCCCAATATTCCTATGATGATGGGAATTGCCGACGCACCGCCGGTTTTACAAGGCAAACTGGTGCCTGCCGAAGCCCACGGTGTACGTTTTATGTCCATGGGCTTTCTGCTCCCAGCCGATAAAGCGTTGATCTGGCGTGGGCCTATGCTGCACAAAGCGCTGCAACAGCTCTTCACCGACGTGCGCTGGGGTGAACTGGATTATTTGATCGTTGACCTGCCACCCGGCACAGGCGACGCCCAGCTTTCTCTGGCCCAAATTGCGCCCCTCACCGGCGGCCTGATCGTCACCATGCCCCAGATGGTTTCGGTCTCCGATGCCATGCGTGGTGCCGCGGCCTTCGAGCAATTGGATGTGCCCATTCTGGGGGTTGTGGAGAACATGGCCGGTGAGATTTTTGGTTCAGGTGGCGGTGCATCGGCAGCCAAGAAACTGGGCGTAGACTTTTTAGGCCGCATCGATCTGGACCCGAATGTCCGCGTTGGTGGTGACAGCGGCGAACCGGTGGTCGTGGCCCATCCCGAAAGCGCGACCGCCCAGGCATTCCGTATCCTCGCCCGGGTGGTCGCGGGTCGGATCAGTATATTGAACATGACACCGAGTATGGAACTGACTGTCCGGTAGGACTGGCCGAACCGGTTGTATTGCTTTTGTCCGCGAAATTGTCAAAAAACGGGGTACATGCACAAACGCATGTACCCCGTTTCTGTTGGGTAAAACTCCTTTGACATCAGTGCTTGCATCACCTACACTGAATGCGATATCCAGAAAGTCTGTACCTACCAAAAGACAACAAGGGGAACGGAATCATGGTGAAATTTGAAGGTATATTCCCAGCGATCATCACGCCCATGACAGCCGACGGCGCGTTGAATGAGGCCGCCTACCGGCAAGTGATGGAATTCAACATCCAGGCTGGTGTACAGGGTTTTTGGGTGGCCGGTGGCACAGGGGAAAGTGTTCTTTTGGAAGATGAAGAGAACATGCGTATCGCCGAGATAGTGGCAGATCAATCCCAGGGGCGCATTGTTAACATCATGCATGTGGGCGCACCCACCACCACACGCTCTGCCCGCTTGGCCGAACACGCGGCAAAAGCTGGCGTCGAGGCCATCTGTTGTGTGCCCCCTTTCTTCTATCGTCAAAGTGACGAAGCCATTGTGGAGCACTACCGGGTTGTGGCCGCCGCCGCCGATCTGCCGCTCTTCGTCTACAATTTGCCCAACTCGACTGGTGTCGAGATCACCCCACAGCTTATGCAAAAAATTCAGGAAAGGGTTCCCCAACTTGCTGGGCTGAAGCACTCTGCCCCCTATGTCCCCTACGTCCGGGACTTTGCCAAGATGGGGTTGGCCTGCTTCATTGGTAACTGTCGCCTGATGCTGCCTGCGTTGACCATCGGTGCAGTTGGCTGTGTAGACGGCCCGCCCAACATGGCCCCCGAGCGGTGGGTGGCTCTGTGGAACGCCTACCGTTCGGGCAATTTGCAAGAGGCCGAAGCCGCCCAGGAATATGCTTCCCAGGTGGCCGATCTGGTTCAACCGTTTAGATTCCACGCCATTGCCAAGGCTATTCTTGGCGCGCGGCTGGGCATCGACTGTGGCGAGCCGCGGCTGCCCGGCCAGGCGTTGACGTCGGACGAGCACGCCGCTCTCTTGGGTCAGGCAACAAAGATTGGACTGCTCTAACTATGTATCGGTGTGCTATCGTCGGTGTGGGCGGAGGGCGAGCCAACGGTCATGCCGACGCCTACTCCTTGATCAATCGGGGCCAACTCGTTGCTGTTTCCACCCGCCGACCAGAGAAACTGGCTGATTTCAGCGAACGGTACGGCGTGGCTGCTCGCTACACCGATTACCGGGAGATGTTTGCCCAGGAACGACCAGACCTGGTCCACGTGAACACGCCCCCCAACGTGCGTTTGGAGATATTTGAGGCCGCTGAAGAGGCTGGCATCCCTGGGCTGATTGTCGAGAAACCCCTGGCTATCCAGTGGGAGGACTATCTGGCAATCGCGGAATTTGCCCGCACCAGCAAAGTGAAGATTGCGATCAACCATCAGCTTCACTTCCACCCGCGTCGGGCTGAGCTACAGCGGTTGGTTCAGCAGGGAGACATTGGCAAAATACTGTTTGTGGACGCCAGTTCCGGGATGAATATGGCCTTTCAGGGAACCCACACCTTGCAAGCCATTCGCGCCTTCTTGCCAGAGAAAACGCCCGCCTCTCTCTTTGCCCAAGCCAGCGGTGTTGTTGGGCTGCAACCAAACCCGCGCCAACATTTTGCGCCCGATGCTCTCATGGCTACGCTGGACTATGGGCATGGGATCACTGCCCTTCTGCGCTGTGGAGCCAACAGCCCCAAGGTGCTGGCAGATGACGCCCGAATCCATGTTCATAAACGGATCGGCGTTTATGGCGAACGGGGTTATGTCCATTGGACTATGTGGTCGTGGGAAGTGGGACGAGGCGGACGGGTGGAGCGGGGCAGCCATGATTATCCCGCAGAAGATATCGTGGGACAGGCAGCGTTGACCGAAGCGATGTTTGACTGGTTGGAGGATGACAGAGCGGTGCATCCACTGAACTTGAATGTCTCGTTGCAAG
>JAHEML010000120.1 GCA_024643705.1 Caldilineaceae bacterium
GCCCGTTCCTCTTCGCTCACTTTGTGTCCGATGAGCATTGCTTCTGGGGCTGCCAACAGACGTACGCGACAGTCAGGGCATATCCACGCGTGGCCAATGAGGATGAAATAGTCGCGCACCCGCTCAAACATCACGATACGCCCCCGGCTGTGATTGGTTGACTGGCGCTCTGATTGGTCAACTCTTGTACAATTGTTACTCCCGCGCTGACACCCAGGCGGGTGGCGCCCGCTCCGAGCAGGGCCAGCGCAGTAGACGCGTCCCGTATGCCGCCGGATGCCTTGACGCCCATTTGTGGGCCGACCACCTGGCGCATCAGGCGGATGTCTTCGACGGTCGCGCCGCCTCCGCTGAAACCGGTGGAGGTCTTGACAAAATCGGCACCGGCCTCGACGGCCAGAATACAGGCCATGCGTTTCTCGAATTCGGTAAGCAGGGCGGTTTCAATGATCACTTTCACGATGATGGGCCGAGCCATGCCACCAACAGAGTGGGCAGCAGCGACAACACCCCGGATGTCTTCCCGGACGGCGTCGTACTCGCCGTTTTTTAGCCGTCCGATGTTGATGACCATGTCCACTTCCTGTGCTCCGATGGCGATGGATGCGGCGGTTTCGTAGGCTTTGACGGCTGGGAGCGTTGCCCCCAGCGGAAAACCGATGACCGTGCAGACCTTCACCGGGCTGTCGGCTAACAGTTCAGCAGCCAGCGCCACCCATGTGGGGTTGACGCAGACACTGGCAAAATTATATTCAGTTGCTTCGCTGCACAGGTGGCGAATCTCCGCTTCGGTCGTCGCGGGTTTCAGGGCCGTGTGATCGATGCGCGCCGCCACATCCTCTTGGGAGAGATGGGTACGACGGTTGGCGTTCATTGTGTATTCCTTTATGTAGAAGCTTCATCCAATCGGCAGAGAGCAACGCCGGATGTGGGCCGAAAAATGTAGTCTCTCTGTCTAAATTGTCCACCATTCGGGGCTGTTCTGCAAGTTTTGGCCCAGGCTTGCCCAACAAAAAAGCCGCCGGATGAGTTCCGACGGCCTTTCGTCTATCGGATAGTTGGTCAAGGCCCTTGGGCCATCACTGCATTAACCTCGATAGGCTGATGCTTGACCAAACCCGCGGTGTCGAAGGGGTAGATGGCAAGCCATGCCTGGCCGATGACAAATTCCTGGCCTAATTGGCCCCAACTGCGGGTGTCGGACGAGGCGGGCCGGTTGTCGCCCATGACGTACAGGTGGCCTGCGTCTACCACTGTTGGCGGCTCGTCCCGGGTGTTGGGCATGTGTTGATAGGGTTCTTCGATCTCCACATTGTTCACGTACAACTGGCCGCCCCGAATTTCTACCGTATCGCCGGGCAGGCCAATCACCCGTTTGATATAATCTTTGGACGGATCGTTGGGGTATTTGAAGACGATCACGTCGCCCCGCTCGTATTCACCCAGCCGATAGGCAAGTTTGTTGACAATCAGATACTCGCCGTCGTGGAAGTTTGGTTCCATCGACTGGCCTTCGATGCGGTAATTTTGGATGCCGATGCGGATGATGAGAAAGATGATTACTGCCAATCCAACTGTCTCGACGGTCTCCCGCACCATCATCCCAAACCAGTGGGGTTCTTGCGCGGCCATTTCATCGCTGGTCGAAACATCCTGCCCCGAAACATCATCATCCCAATCGACCTCGTCACCGGGCCAGCGGTCTACTGCACCATTGTTAAATGGCTGGGCCTCCATCGTCGACAGGTCGGCCAGTGTCCCTGTTTGCTGCGGTGCAGGCGGCCGCGATGTGACAGCAATATCCAAGATATCGTCTGGGTCACTCTGGGGTTGTTGATGATCAAAAGCGTTCAATGCCGTCACCTACGTTAATCGGAATGGTAAAATCACGTCGAGATCGTCAGATGTTCCAACACCCTCAGTATAGCACTCGGCCAAGTAGACAACAATGGGTGGGTTCCGTTGTTATTGGCATTAGGTTGTCAGTTATCCCAAAAAGATTCCCAAATATCCCAAAATTTATCCAAAATCCACTTGGGAAAAGGCCTTTATCCCAAATTTTATCCCAAATAACCCAAAAGTGCTGTGTGGATTCCATAACGACTGCCGCTGATCCCATGTTCCATGGTTCACTTCAAAATGTAGCGGGTGCCCCGTTTATCGCCGATTTTGAGCAGTAGCCCCTTTTCCACCAGGTCGGCCAAATCCAGGCGCAGGGACTCCGGACCCACGTGGGGGCAGAGATCCCGGTATTCCCGGTTGGTGATGGTTCCGTTGGCCTGAACAAACTGCATGGCTTTGATCTGCCGCTCGTTCATGTCCTGTTCCCAAGTGGGAATCACTTTGGTGGGGTCTTTGCGGTTGAACAACTTCACCGTAAAGCGATGATTTTGGGCGTCGAATACGGGGGGCGGATGGCCCGCGGCCACCATGTCTTCGATCATCCGGTCCACACCAAGCCCCAACTCTTCGATGTAGCCCCACTGGTAGAGGCCGTTGACGATGCGGGGGTTGCGGCTGTAGTGCTCGTCTACAATGTTGTCCAGGGTGATGTAGGCGGGCAGGCCACCCGGGCTGATGATTTCCAGCCGGTCGGTGTACATGCGAATCTCGATGCTGCTGCCCCGCATTCGGTAGTCCCGGTGGCAGACAGCATTGATCAGCGCCTCGCGCACGGCAAACTGGGGATACTCCAACTCTTCTTCCCGCGCCAGCCCTTTGACAGTCGCCTTTTTGTCCATCTCTTCCCAGGTTACCCGCCAGGCCCGCTCCACAATGCGCGCCAGAGGGCCGGTGATCTCTTCCCGGCGGCCATAACCAAAGCTGCCCCCCGCGCCCTGAGGACGTTCGCCGCCAAATTTGACAAAGACCGTGCGGCTGTGGGGCAGAAAGGTTTGGGGGTTCTTGCCAAAGAGGAGAATGCCGCTGACCGTGGGGATGCCATCGCTGGTGATGGCGCCGATCTGTTCCAACATGCGGCTATCGGCCACCACCGCGCCGTGAGGGCTGCGCTGCTGGCGCTTCTTTAGATATTCCTGAATGATCTCGTCGTCCAGATCGGCCTGGGTTGTGCCGGCCACTGGTTCCATTTCAAAGTCGCCCAGAGATTTGTTGGCCGCGGTCACTTGCAGGGCCGGGCCATCCATAGGGCGGTTTTCGCTGCCCGAGCGGATCAGCACCCGGCCATCGGCCAGCATGTGCAGATCGCTGCTACGCTCCACCCGCAACATCACAACCACACCCGCGGGCGTCTCTTGGGAACTCCAGTGGGTGGGCATGGGGGGGCGGCAGAGGGCCAATGCCCCGCGCAACGCGCCGTCGGCTTCCTCTTCCATAAGCAGATCGCCGGTTGTGCCATTGGGGTGCACGCCCAGCACAAGGGTTCCGCCCTCGGCGTTGGCAAAGGCCACCAAGGTTTCAGCGATCTGTTGGGGTTGCGGCTCCGGGAGAAAAGCGGTCTGCGCTCCCGGCCCCTGGCGCACCAGGGCTTTGAGTGTTGTCATTTATCGTTTAACGACTGTATAAACTCTCTGAAGTCTTGGTTCAGCATTGTACTTCCAGCGATGGTAGTCGCGGCGGATCTCGTCCAGTGCAGTCAGCCGACGTTCGTAGGACTGTGTGCGCCAATAGACCGAATCTTTTGGCTGTTCCGCCAATGTCGTTTTGTGTACCACCCGTGCGATTGTCATACCCTACACCAATTCTTCCGTTTCTTCTGTGATAGTTTCCTCATTGAGCTTGTCGGCATCTTCCACCTCCGCCACTGCTTCGCCCGGCATTCCCACCGCATCTTCCGAGCCTTCGATTTTGCGGTCCAGGTCTTCGTGGGCAATGACAGCCAGCGCGGCCACGGAGTCGCCCGCGCCCAACTTGACGATGCGCACGCCACGGGTGCTGCGCCCAAGTTGGCTGATGTCGGCCACGCCTGTGCGCAGCATGATGCCGTTGCTGGTGATGATAGTGATCTGGTCCATAGGCCGCACAACGCGGGCCGAAACAATCGCGCCCACTTCGTCCAGCCGCCGGTGATCTGTGGCCCAGATGCCCTGAGTGTAGCGGCCTTTGGGTGTGTATTCGTCCAGGGATGTGCGTTTGCCCCAGCCCCGCTCGTGGAGAACAAAGAGATCGCCGCCCGGCTCTACTACGTCGAAGCTGGTGACTTGATCGTCCCCCAGCAGGCGGATGGCGTAGACCCCGGCAGCTGTGCGCCCCATGGCTCGCACCTGGTTTTCGTCAAAGCGCAGGGCCTTGCCGCCCCGGGTGACGATGATGAATTCCTGTGTGCCGTTGGTCAGTCGCGCCCATTCCAGGGCGTCGTCATCGTCCAGATTCATGGCAATGACACCATTCTGGCGCACGTTGGCAAAGGCCGATGCCTCCACCCGTTTGATGCGCCCCTTGCGGGTGAGCAGGGTGATGTACTCGGCGTCGCCGAAATCTTCCAGGGTGAGCATGGTAGTCACTTCTTCGTTGTACTGAAGGGTGAGTACGTTGGCGATGTGGATACCTTTGGAAATGCGGCTGCCTTCGGGCAGTTCGTAGACCCGGCTGCTGTAGACCCGGCCTTTGTTGGTGAAGAAGAGGATGTGATCCAGGGTGCGGGCAAAGCGCAGGTCGATGACTTCGTCTTCGCCTTTGGTTGCCATGCCCTTGACACCCTTGCCGCCCCGGCCCTGGGCGCGGAAGGCGTCGGCAGTGGTGCGCTTGATGTACGCGCCGGCGCTGTAGCTGATCAACACATTCTCTTGGGTGATCAGGTCTTCTTCGCTGAAATCGCCGTTGGCGGACGGTATGATGTCTGTGCGCCGGGCGTCGCCGTATTTGTCTTTGATTTCCTGGATGTCTTCCCGGATCAGTGCGCGGATTTTTTCCGGGTGGGCCAGCAGGTCTTCCAAATAGCTAATGCGGGCCATCACTGCCTGGTATTCGTCTTCGATTTTTTGCCGTTCCAGGGCGGCCAGGCGGCGCAGTTGCAGGTCCAGAATGGCCTGGGCCTGGACTTCGCTCAGGCCAAAACGGCTCATCAATTGGCCCCGGGCATCCTCGGCGTTGGCGCTGTTGCGGATGGTCTGGATGACCTCGTCCAGAAAATTCAGGGCGATGCGCAGCCCTTCCAAAATATGGGCACGCTCCCGCTGTTTGCCCAGTTCGTATTCTGTGCGCCGGGTGATGACTTCGAAGCGGTGGTTGATGTAGACAAGCAGAGCGCGCCGCAGACCCAGGGTCACCGGTTCGCCGTCCACCAGGGCCAGGGCATTGACGCCAAAAGTTCCCTGTAGGGGGGTAAATTTGAAGAGGCGATTCTGCTCTTTTTTGGGCGAGGCCCCCCGCTTTAGTTCGATGACAATACGCATGCCTGTACGGTCGCTCTCGTCCCGCAGGTCGCTGATGGTCTCCAGCTTGCCGGTGCGGGCCAGCTCGGCGATGCGCTCGATAAGGGTTGTTTTGTTGAGCTGGTAGGGGATTTCGGTGACCACGATGCGGAAGCGGCCATTGGACATCTCTTCGATGTTTGTCCTGGCCCGCACGAGCAGCTTGCCGCGCCCGGTTGCCAATGCCTGGCGAATGCCTTCGCTGCCCAGGATCAGCCCGCCGGTGGGGAAGTCTGGCCCTTTGACAAAGGCCATCAGTTCTTCCAGGCCGATCTCTTCCCGCCGCTCCCATTGATCGATGACAAAGGTGACAGCATCGGCGATTTCGGTCAGGTTGTAGGGCGGGATGTTGGTCGCCATACCCACGGCAATGCCGCTGGAGCCGTTGACGAGCATGTTGGGCAATTTGCCAGGGAGCACCAGGGGTTCGCGCAGGCTGTCATCAAAGTTTGGCCCCCACTCCACCGTGTCCATATCGATGTCCTGAAGCATGAGTTCGGAGAGGCGGGTCATGCGGGCTTCGGTGTAACGCATGGCCGCGGGGCTGTCGCCGTCGATGGAGCCAAAGTTGCCCTGGCCGTCTACCAGAGGGTAGCGCAGGCTGAAGTCCTGGGCCATGCGCACCATGGCGTCGTAGACCGCGGTGTCGCCGTGGGGGTGATATTTACCCATCACGTCGCCGACGATGCGAGCGCTCTTTTTGTAGGATGTGTTGGGGCGCAGGCCCATGTCGTACATGGCGTAGAGAATACGCCGGTGTACCGGTTTCATTCCGTCCCGCGCGTCGGGCAGGGCGCGGGCCACAATTACGCTCATGGCATAGTCGAGGTAGGCCGAGCGCATTTCGCTTTCGATAGAAACTTCGGACACGCTGCTGGCAAAGCTGAAGCCGCTGCTGGTTTCGGTGTTGGGTCGGCTCCCATTGACAGGGGGGGTACTGCCCGGTATGTTGGCCGGTGTACTGCCATTCATGGGGATTTCTTCACTCATACAAACTCTCCTGGCGGCCACTGCCGCGCCTGCAAGCCAGGGCAAAAAGCAGGCCGCGGCGGGTGGGTCGGGAATGCGAACGAACGTTTCAATTATACCCGATTTGGGGGGATTTTCATAACGTTGGGGGTGGGTGCAAATTTCTGATTCGTTTGCGTTGATGGGTGCTGACCAAGGCAAACTTGTCAGGCTGGCCCTGGCAGATGGTGGAGGGTGACGCGGATAACGGGGTGGTGGATGGAATCTGTGCCGATCCCTGCTGTTGTTGCACTCAATGTGCTGTCTTTCGTCATTTTGATGCTGGCCGAAATCAGCAGTATGATCTGCGAATCTCGACTGCTACTACGACCCAACCCTGGGCACATTCCTCTCCCCGGACACGCTGATACCCGACCCGGACGCGGTCATCGAAACCAACCGCATCGCCTATGTCAGGAATAATCCGCCAGCTTCCGATGCATTTTTACCCGGCCAGAACCCTTGACAACTCATCCCTGTGCGCCTGGTAGCTGGGCAGCGAGGTACGCTGGAAGAGGGCTGTGTATAATTCGAGCGCCTGGCGCGCATGCTCCAGTTTACCCGTCGCCTGCCACAGTGCATAGTGCAAAACAGCCTGCTCTATGATGTCGTGGGCCTGCTGCAACAGTGCCAGTAATTGCCCGCAGGCTTCTTCGGTTTTCCCTTCAATGCCATCCAGTTTGGCCGCCAACACCTTGCCTGGAAAGAGACGGCTGCGTCTTTGTAGCTTGCCCACCAACCCCAACCCTTCGTCATTTTTCTGCCGGGCCTCGGCATAACGCCCCAACTCAAAGAGAACCATGGCCGTGTGGATGAGCCGCCCCCCAAGATAGAATTTGTTGCCAAGGTTGCGGAATATCGCTTCGGCCTGTTCGCCCAGAGCCAGTGCCTCGGCGTATTCTCCCGTGTCGTAGAACAGGTTGCTGAGATTGCTCAGCCAGAGCGCAACCCCGGCCTGATCGCCAATCGACTGGCACAGGCCAAGCGCCTCTCGATACAGCCGTTCGGCCTCGGCGAATTCCTCCTGCTTCCAGTGCAGTACACCCAGGTTCCCTGTGTGCAGACCCACACCAGCCCGATTGTTTGTAGCCCGATCCAGCCGTAGGGCTTCCTCGAAATGGCTTTTGGCAAGGGAATACTGCCCCTGCTCGAAGTAGACGCCGCCAATCTTGCTCTGCAAATCTGCCAGACCCACCCGATCGCCCAGGGGCGTGAGCAAGGCCAGGGCTTCCTGATAGGTGGGCAGAGCACGCTCAAAGTCGCTTAGCTCCCAATGGATGCGTCCGATGCGGGTGAGTTGAGTGGCGATCCCTATCTGGTTGCCCAAAGCCCGGTGGACCACCAGCGCGCGCTCGAAACAGGCAAGCCCTGCTTCGTATTGACCCCGATAGGTGTGGACATTGCCCAGGCTGGTCTCGTGGCGGGCAATCCCCACCCCATTGCCGATGGATTCGTCGATAGCCAGTGCCCGCTGATACGACTCCATGGCCCGATCTAGATCGCCCAGGGCACGGTAGACCCCACCGAATCGCTCGTGACAGAGGGCCAGCTCCCATCCAGGCTGGGCCAGCAAGAAATGATCCAGGGCCGCTTGTTGTTGGGCCACCGCCTCTGATTGGTCTCCCTGAAGCTGTAACACGTGGCCCAGCAACGATTGGATGCGGGCGCGGGTGGGGGGTGTATTGGCGTGGTCGAGGGCACTGCGCAGCAAGCGGGCAGCAGCGCTTCGTTCGCCCAACTGCACCAGAAAATCTGCCTGAAAAGCGCGCATCTGGGCCTGGACTTCTGCCTCGCCCAAGCCAAACGCGCGCTCTGCCGCCAACCCAAAGGCAGC
>JAHEML010000121.1 GCA_024643705.1 Caldilineaceae bacterium
AATGGCCCGTCCTCGATTGTCGTTCATCAGCAAATCACAGTCGAACCAACACAGGTCATACAGAAATAATGCTTTCTGATAGAAAATGGACTTCCATAGCGGGCCATAACGAACACGAGAAGGAAGCGTTTCCTGCTACTCATCGAAACTTATTGGCTTATCCATCACGCGTCACTTACCCTCGCAATTCGCAATTCGCCCCTCATAATTCGCTCAATTCCGCAGCGGCTTGCCACTCTGCAACATGGCCCAGATGCGCTCCTGGGTTTTCTGATAACCGCAGAGCGTCTTGAATGCCTCCCGCTCCAAATCCAGAAAATATTGCTCGTCCATCCAGGCGGGCTGGCTCAGTTCGCCACCGCAGAGGACGTGGGCCAACTGCTCGGCGATGATGGCGTCATGCTCGCTGATGTAGCCTCCTTCTTTCAGAGAATAGATGCCGATGCGCAGGTTGGCAAGCTGATCCCGCCCCGCGGCGTAGACGTTACTGGTGACGCTGGGTGGGGTGTAGCCACCGGCCCCCATGCGCAAGACCTCCGCCTTCGCCTCACCCAGCAGATGGTCGTAGTTCATCACAATCCGATCCGTGTCGACGAAGAAGCCCATCTGCCGGGCCTCCACCGCGCTGGTGGAGACTTTGGCAAAGCCGATCTGCTCGAAAATTTCTTGCAAATAGGGGCTGGGGTTCACGTTGGCCGCGTGCATATGGGGGCTGACATTGCGCCGCACCATCTCCTTGCAGCCACCCCCGCCGGGGATGACACCCACGCCCACTTCCACCAGCCCCATATACGTCTCCGCGTGGGCCACAATGCGATCCACGCCCATGGAAATCTCTGCGCCGCCGCCCAACGCCAGTTGATAGGGCACGGCCACCACTGGTTTGGGGGCCAGACGCATCTGCAAGATCATCTGTTGCAGGCCGTGGATGGCCGCGTCCAGTTGCTCCCACTGGCCGGATTGGGCCAACATGCCGATCATGAAAATGTTGGCCCCCGCGCTAAAGTTGCCACCCTGATTGCCGATAACCAGCCCAGCCGCGCTGCCGTGCAGCCGCTCGATAGCCGCGTTGGCAATCTCGCCGATGCCGCTGTCCAGTGCGTTCATTTTGGTGTGAAATTCCAACAGCAGCACGCCGTCGCCCATATCCAGCAGGCTGGCCGAGTCGTTCTCCGCCAGCACGCCCCGGCTACGGCGGATGTCGGCCACTGCGACGGTCTGGGGATCACCGATGGGTTGGGCGCTTTTGCCAACCGGTGTGTAGACTGTGGGCTGGCCGTTTTCGTAAACGTAAAAGGTCTCTCGCCCAGATGCCAGCATTTCGTGAACCCACGCCGCTGCGGAAACGCCTTCGCCCTCCATGCGCTCTAGAGAATCCTGCACGCCCAGCGCGTCCCAGGTTTCAAAGGGTCCCATCTCCCAGCCGAAGCCCCATTTCATGGCGTTGTCGATGGCGGCAGGGCTGTCGGCAATCTCCGGCACGCGTTTGCTGGCGTAGGCCAACGTGCGGCTGATGGTGTGCCAGAGCAGGTCGCCGGCTTCGTCGTCGGCGTCGGTCAGGCGGCGCAGACGTTCGGTCAATTCTTCGTCTTTGGCATCGCCCACACTGGCCCAGCGGGGCTTGGCTGGGGCCACATAATCGATTGTGCCCCCAGCAGCCGCCTGCAAATCCAGCCCCCAAAAGCTCTTTCTCCGCTTCTCGTCGGTGATGGTTTTGTAAAAACCCTGGCCGGTTTTGCTGCCCAGAAGCTTGTTTTCCACCAGTAGTTTCATCACTGCCGAGCCACCGGGACCACGCAGAACCTCCCGATCTTCGTCGTTGGGGATCAGGTCGTAGAGATTGTCGCCCACCAGCGCGGCCACGTCGATGCCCACCACATCGTTCAGGCGGAAGGTGGCTGTTTTGGGGCGGCCAATCAACGGGCCGGTCAGCGCGTCCACCTCTTCCACGGTGTAACCATTGTCGATGGCATATTCCATCACGTCGCTCTGGATAAAGCTGAACATGCGGTTGCCCACAAAGTTGGGCGTATCTTTGCAGACGACAACACCCTTGCCCAGACGGCTCTCGGCAAAGGCTTTCATCTGGGCCACAATGGCCGGGTCGGTGTCGGGGGTGGGGATGATTTCCAGCAGATGCAGGTAGCGGGGTGGGTTGAAGAAATGTGTGCCCAGAAAGCGCTTTTTGAAAGCGTCGCTGCGCCCCTGGCTGATGATGTGGACGGGGATGCCGGAGGTGTTGGTGCTAATGATAGCGTGAGCGGGCGCAGCAGCTTCGATGCGTTCCATCAGGGCCTGTTTGGGGCCGGGGCGCTCGACGATCACCTCCACAATCCAGTCGCTCTGGGCCACTGCGGCGTCGAAATCATCTTCCAGGTTGCCCAGGCTGATCAGCCCGGCCTGCTCCTGGGAGAAGAGATTGGCTGGTTTGCTTTTGACCATCCGCTCGAAGCCCTGGCTGACGATGCGGTTGCGCACCGCGGGGCTGTCCAGTGTCAACCCTTTGGCCGCTTCTTCGGCGCTGAGTTCGGTGGGCACAATGTCCAGCAGATGGGAAGCGATGCCCGCGTTGGCGAGGTGGCCGGCGATGGATGCGCCCATTGTGCCAGCACCGATGACGGTGACGTGGGTGATTGATTTTGCCATGATTAGAGGGTCTCCTGAAGGGAGGCTAGAGAACAGCAGTGAATATGCTGTTCGAGTTAAGGTTCAACGCACAGTATAAGGTGGGTTCTGGAGCCTGTCAAAGCTATACAACCTATTTGATACCTGCCCCAAAAGCTGGCACAATAGAAATGACAAACTGACCAGTAGCAAGACACATCAACGGGGAGCAACCGCGTGAAGAAGCCCAACCTTCTCTTTATTCTCACCGACCAGCAGCGGGCCGATTCCATGGCCTGTTACGGCAACACCCATGTGGATGTGCCAAACCTGAACCGTCTTTCAGAAGAGAGTTTTGTCTTCAAAAACACCTACGTCTCACAGCCCGTGTGCAGCCCATCCCGCGCCACACTGCTCACAGGAACCTATCCTCACACAGCCCGGGTGCCCGCCTGCAACGTGCGCCTGCCCCTGGACGTCCCCACGATTGCCGAACTGGTGGACGAGGACTATCGATGTGTCTGGTTGGGCAAATGGCACCTGGGCGACGAAATTTTTGCCCAGCGGGGCTTTGATGAGTGGGTGGGCAGCGAAGATAGCTACCGCGCCCACTATTCCAGCACCGAGAAGCTCACCACCCTTAGCCCCTATCACCACTTTCTCGTCGAGCAGGGGCTGGAGCCGGACAGGGAATTGCTCGGTCAGCCTATCTTTTCTCGCCATTTCGAGGCCAGCCTGCCGGAAGAGCTAACCAAAGCCGCATTTCTGGGCGAGCGCACAGCCGACCTGATCCGCAACAGTGGCGATCAGCCGTTTGTCGCGTTTGTCAGCTATTTGGAGCCACACCCACCTCACACTGGGCCGCTCAACGATCTCTACGATCCGGCCACACTACCGGTTGGCCCCAGTTTCCGCCGCAAACCACCAGCCAATGCATCCCTGCTTCACCGGCTCATGGGTGCCTATTATATGGAATCGGAAGAATACGGCTTTGACCTGCGAACCGAGGAAGGCTGGCGGGGAGTACGGGCACGCTATTGGGGCAATGTCACCCTGGTGGATCGGTCGGTGGGCAGGATTTTGGCTGCCCTGGAGGAGAGCGGGCAGGCCGAGAACACCATTGTGGTCTTCACCAGCGACCACGGTGAAATGGCAGGCGATCATGGCATTTTGGGCAAGTGCGTCCTCTACGAAGAATCTGTACGCGTGCCCTTGCTCATCCGCGATCCCCGCCGAGGCAGCGAACAGAGGATCATCCCCGGCAACCTGAGCCACATCGACCTGCTGCCCACCCTGCTCGACCTGATGGGGCAGCCTATCCCAGAGCATCTACAAGGTGAGAGCCGAGTGGCTGTGATGGACGGGGCAACATCGTTGGCGGACAACGACATCTTCATCGAATGGAATGGACGGGACGGCCACCCCATCCCCGGCGAGGCAGAGGTCAACCCATCCCTGGCCCAACCCTGGCGCGCCATCGTCTCGGCGGATGGGTGGAAGCTCAATCTTTGCCAGGGGGATCACGGCGAACTGTACGATCTGAACGAGGATCCCAACGAGTTGACGAATCGCTTTGACGACCCCGACCAGTCCCGACGAATCGCCGGGCTGATGGACAAAGTTCTCGATTGGCAACAAGCCATGGGGGATGTTGTACCCTTACCACCCCTACCTTTGCAGGATGCCACCCATGGCTGACACAAAGCCCAAAGTTCTCATGGCCTTCAGCCAGCCGGCCTATGTACGGGCCATCGACGACACCCAATTGGCCCGGCTACACACCTTTACCGACACGGATTGGCTGGAATGCGCAGGATGGGGCATCGAGCGGGCCAACGACGATCCAGCCACCATCGCGGCCCTGGTGGAGCGCATCGGCGATTACGACGGGCTGATTGTCTCCCACGGCGCGCCCCGTATCGATGCTGGAATCCTGGAAAGTGCGGGTCGGCTCAAGATAATCGGCGAGATGGAGGGCGACAGGTTCGCTGCGCGGATCGACCTGGACGCGGCCTGGGCGCGGGGCATTCGCACCGTGGACACAACCAACGCGTCGTCCTATCCTGTGGCCGAATGGGCGCTGGGTCTGATACTCATCTCTCTGCGCAATATCGGAGCTCAGTTTCGCCGAGTGATCGCCGGGCTGCCAAAAGATACCGAACTGACCCCCTATCGAGGTGTTCTAACCGGGAGACGGGTCGGTTTTGTTGGCTGCGGCAACATGGGTCGGCGTCTGATCCACTTTCTGCGCCCCTTCGATGTGGAAGTTTGGGTGTACGATCCCTATCTACCGCCAGAGATGGCCGACGCCCTGGACTTCACCCAAACTACGCTGGACAATATACTTACCCAGTGCGATGTGATCGTCTGCCTTGCGCCATTGACCCCCGCCACCAGCGGGATGATCGGCAAGCGGGAGATCGAGATGATCCAACCCGGCGCGGCTTTTGTCAATGTCTCGCGCGGTGCAATCGTCGATTCGGACGCGCTGATTGCCCGGCTGAAACGCAACGATATCACAGCGGGGTTGGAAGTGTGGGACCCGGAACCGATTCCTGCAGACAGCGAAATCCGCCATCTGCCCAACGCCTTTGTCACGCCCCACACCTCTGGCTTGCGTGGCCAGGGCGAGCGCAACGCCTTCTTTGGGCTGATGGTCGACGAATTAGAACGCTTCTTTCACGGCCACCACACCAGGTTTGATCTGACACCCCGTAGCCAGGCCAACCGGACGGGCAGCAACCTGGGTGGTACAACCACTTGAAAACGGTCACGATAAAACAGGGAACATGACACGAATTTTGGTGATAGACGACGATAGATTGATGCGGCGCAGCGTTGCATTGAGCCTGACCGATGCAGGTTACGCCACCGAAACTGCGGGCAGCGGCGAAGAAGGGCTGGCCTTGGCACGCTCTGTCCCGCCCGATCTGGTGCTGCTGGATATCGGCCTGCCGGGAATGGATGGGCTGGAAACTCTGCGCGTCTTTCAAAAGGAGATCGCCGCCCCGGTGATCTTCGTGACTGGTCGGCGGCGAGAACTGGACGAGATTGTCGGGCTGGAAATGGGGGCGGATGATTACATCACCAAACCCTTCGACATGGACATTCTGTTAGCCCGGGTGAAGGCTGTTTTGCGTCGAGGCCAGCAGAGCCGACCCGTCGCTGTGCCCGCTTTGCCAATCAACGTGGGCGATCTGCGCATCGACCCCGCGGCCCATCAGGTGACAGTCGGTGGAGCGCTGGTCGAACTGGCCCCCAAAGAGTACGATCTGCTCTACTATCTGGCCCAACGCGCCGGCCAAGCCGTACCATTGGACGACATTGTGACAAATGTGTGGGGCGACGAATGGGCGGGCGAAACCCAGACCGTCTATGTCCATGTGCGCTGGCTGCGCACCAAAATTGAGACCGACCCAGCCAAACCCCGCCGTCTTCTCACTGTGCGCAGTGTCGGCTATCGGCTGGTTCCCGGTCAGTAACGAGAAAACCCTGTCATGTTATCCAGCTTGCGCATCCGCCTGGCTCTGAGCCATTTTGTGCCTATCTTGGTGCTGGTTCCCCTCTTCAGCCTGGCTCTCATCTATCTGCTGGAAACCCGGGTAGCTATTGTGAATGTTGCCAATGAGATGGCGGTTCAGGCCCAGCTTGTGGCCCGGCTGACCCAGAGCAACTGGCAAGCATGGAAAGACCCCAACCAATCCCAACCCTTGATGACCCGGCTGCAGGTGCTTGTGCCTGCCCAAATCTATGTCGTTGATCGCCAGGGGCGGCTGCTCGTGGCATCAGGGGTTGCAGCCACAACCCAGAATGTCCCCCTTCTCTCGCTGAACGAAGACCTGCTGCGCGAGGCGTTGGCGGGCCAGGCCAGCCGGGAAACCCACACGGGTGTGAATCCCAACACCAATGGTGTGGATGTGGTTGTGCCGGTGCTGAATGACAATCAGGAGGTGGTGGGGGCAATCCAGCTATCCCAGGGCTTGGGGCAGGCTGGATCGCGGTTGGCTCTGCTACGCTGGCTTGTCTGGGCTACAGCAGGGGTGGGGATGCTCCTGGCTGGATTGCTGGGCTTTTACCTTTCTCGTTCCCTCAACCGGCCTCTGGAACAGTTGACCACTGCGGCCCGCTCGATTCGTTTCGACCAGCCGCCGGTTACCGTGGCCGAAAGCGGCCCCAGCGAAGTCCGGCTGCTGGCCCACACCTTCAACGACATGGCCGAGCGGCTCTACGAGCTGGAGCAGGGGCGGCGGCGCCTGCTGCGCAGCATTGTACACGAACTGGGCCGTCCTCTGGGTGCGATCAAAGCGGCGGCCCATGTGCTCAGCCAGAAACCTGGGCACGATACAGATGTAGTGTCCGAGCTGGCCGAAGGCATCGACGAACAGGTGGATCAGCTCCGCCTGCTGCTGGACGATCTTACCCTGCTAGCCCAGAGCGAAATGCAGGAGTTGACCCTGGACCTGGAAGAGACGGATATGGGAACGTTGATCAAAAGCGAGAGCCATCGCAGCGAGGCCAAGTTGCGCTCCAAGGCGATATCTCTCTCCTGTCACGTTGCACCCGACTTGCCCCTCTTGTGGGTTGATCCTGTCCGTATCGGCCAAATTTTGGGGAACTTGTTGGACAATGCGTACAAATATACACCAACAGGCGGACAGGTGACGGTGACAGCGGAGCAGGATCATTTGGGAGAAGGTGGTGACCAAGTGGTTGTGCGGGTGGCGGATACAGGGCCAGGCATTGACGAGACGGATCGGGACAACATCTTTCAGTTCTTCTACCGTTCCGCCAACCAAACGCGCGTTCAAGAAGGGATGGGCATTGGGCTGGCTCTGGCCAGACACCTGGCCGAAGCCCACGGCGGCACGCTCACCGTGACCGAGACCGCAACAAGTCAACAAATGAGTGGAGCCGAATTTGTTCTGCGCCTGCCAAGGGAGCGGGAGAACGGTGGAGCGGGAGAAGGTTAGAGCGATAGAGCGTTCTATCATCTGCGGGCCATCTGATTAGGGGGTTTTTGCCATGAAAATAGATGACACCGAAATTATTGATGCCCATAACCACCCGGACTGGCATGGGCATGATCTGACGCGCTTTCTGGCAAATATGGATGCCTATGCCATTGGTCAGACTTGGCTTCTCTCGTGGGAAGCACCCGCCGATGAGTACGAACCGGCGGTCTACAACCGGGTGATGATGCCTGACAGCCAGGGCTACCCCGTCCCCTTTGCCACCTGCCTGGCCTATGCCCAAGCCGAGCCGGATCGCTTTGTGCTGGGCTACGCGCCCGACCCCCGCAGGCCCGGCGCCGTCGACAGGCTGGCCGCGGCCATCGATCTCCATGGGGTGCGGCTCTGCGGCGAGATCAAGCTGCGGATGATGTACGACAATCCGGATGCGTTGCGCCTCTTCCGCTTTGCTGGCGAAAAGGGGCTGCCGGTCACGGTTCACATCGACTATGAGTTTGAGACCGGCAGCAGCTATCCCCGGCCCAATTGGTGGTATGGGGGTGGTATCGATTCGTTCGAGCGGGCTGTGGTTGCCTGCCCCAACACAGTCTTCATCGGCCATGCGCCGGGCTTCTGGGCACACATCTC
>JAHEML010000122.1 GCA_024643705.1 Caldilineaceae bacterium
AAAATAAAAAGTTCTATTTTACAACAGAAAGTAGCAACCCAGTGTAGCAGTGTTGGCAACCCAACAGCAAAAAAGGAGTCGTCCACCATGCCTGATCCCAATGTTTCGCCCACACCTTTGCAGCCATCCTCCGTCAACGCCATCCGCCAGGCCATCGATCCCAATCGGCTGGCTGAAACAGCCCTGGCATTGATCGCCGTACCCAGCCCCACCCGCAGCGCCGGGCCAGCGGCGGATCGGCTGGCCGATCTGCTCTTGGCTGATGGTTTTGCCGTAGAGCGCCCCGTGGCCGATTGGCCCCAAGCGCCCGCAGTCGTTGTGCGCCTGGATAGTAACGCGCCGGGGCGCACGCTCCAGTTCGACGGCCATCTGGACACGGTTCATCTGCCCTTTGTGCCGCCCCGCCAGGAAAATGGTTTCCTCTATGGCTCCGGCGCATCGGACATGAAAGGGGGCATCGCGGCTTTTGTCGAAGCGCTGCGGGCGCTGCGGGATACGGGAATGCTGACTGCTGGCCGGGTTCTGCTCACCGCCCACGACCACCACGAGGGACCGTGGGGCGACCGCCGCCAGGTGCGGGCATTGATCCGGGAGGGCTATGTGGGGGATGGGGTGTTGCTGCCCGAATATCTGGCTGATCCGCTGCCTGTGGCGGCCCGGGGTATGGCGATCTTCGAAATTCGCATCCGGCGGGAAGGGGAGCCTGTGCACGAGGTGCTGCGCCCGGATGGTCTGCCCGATGTACTGGGCACGGGGGTGCTGGTTGTGCGCCGTTTGCAGGAACTCAACGAACGAGTCAGTAGCCAAACCCATCCCTACGCCGGGCAGGATTCTGTTTTTGTGGGGCAGTTTCATTGCGGAGAAATCTACAATCAGTCGGCAGTGCTCAGCACCATCAGTGGAACCCGGCGCTGGGTGACCCCCAATGCAGCACAAGCGGTGGAAGCCGAATTTGCCGCCCTACTGGCCCAAGTGGCCGACGAGACAGGCACATCCATCGATTTCGACTTTGCTGTTCAGGGAGAAGCATACGCCGTGGCCGAGGATGATCCGCTGCTGGTTGCTTTTCAGGCTGCGCATACGGCAGTCGTTGGTCGGCCCCTAAAGCTGGGTAGCAAACCTTTTGTAGATGATGGCAACAGCTTTGCAGAACTGGCCGGCATCCCTCCCATCAGCCATGGGCCAGCGGCCACGGGCGCACACACACTGAACGAAGAGGTCTCCCTGGCCGATTTGGTGCGGGTGGCGCAGGTGTATGCGTTGACGGCAGTAGCGTATTGTGCAGGGGAATAGCAAGCAAATTCAAGGCTGAATTCGTCTATAGAAACGTGATGCGTGAAAGGTGAGATAGGTCGAGATATCTCACCTTTCACGCATCACGTTTCTATACAAACTCGCATACCGTCGAGCCGACCAGTGGCCCTACGCTGCCTTATCCCGGCAGCGCAGCCTGATACGTCTCGATCATCCGATCCATCAACGCATCCAGGGCTTCGTCTACCACCTGTCGGGCTGGGTCGGCGTCGAACCAGGCCAACACCTCCCGGGCACCGTGGGAGAAGGGGATGGTGCAGGCAAAATCGGGGACCAGCCGCTTGATTTTGGTGTTGTCAAAGACCATGCTGGCCGCTTTGTCGCCCAGCAGACCCGCGCCCCAGCGAGCATCCCAGGCATTGATATAGTCCGACGCCATATGCACAATCTGCGCTTCCACCCCCGCGGCGTCGGCCAGAATCTCCGCAATCTGGTTCCAGTTCAGAACTTCGTCCGAGGTGATGTGAAAACTGTCGCCGATGGCATGGCTGTTGCCCAGCAGTGGCACAAAACCCTTGGCAAAATCCCGATGATGGGTGAGAGTCCAGAGAGAGGTCCCGTCGCCGTGGACGATGACCGGCTTGCCCTGGCGCATCCGATGAATGTGGGTGTAGCCGCCCTGAAAAGGGAGCATTGTGCGGTCGTAAGTGTGGCTGGGGCGCACGATGGTGATGGGGAATTTCTCTTCCCGATAGGCGCGCATCAGCCGCTCTTCGCAGGCAATCTTGTTCTGAGAATAGAGCCAATAGGGATTGTCCAGGGGTGTGGACTCGGTAACGGGCAGATGGGCAGGTGGTGTCTGATAGGCCGAGGCAGAGCTGATGAAGACATACTGACCCGTGCGCCCGCGGAAGAGAGCCAGATCGCTTTCGATCTGGTCCGGCGTAAAGACGATCCAATTGACCACCGCATCAAAGTGGTGATCCCCCAGCGCGGCTCGGGCCGATTCTGGGTCGCGGATGTCGCCGGTGAGAACTGTTACCCCGGCAGGCACAGGCCGGTCGGTCTGCCCCCGGTTGAGAAAGTAGAGATCAATGCCCCGCTCGACAGCCAGCGCAGAGCAAGCCGAACTGATTTTGCCCGTACCACCGATAAAGAGAACTTTCATGGGAGATTCCTTTCTGGTTTTGATTACAATAAGACATGGAAACATACGGATTGCAGAGATATACACGGATGATATCTGCGGAATCGGCGTCCCAAAATTTCTTTGATTTACCCCGCGCCATCCCTGCCCCACACGGTGAGCAGCACGAATCCGCAGGCTGTAGCGACAGCCGCCACCGATCCCAACCCCCAGACGCCAAACTGGGTGTACGCCCAGGGGCCGGAAAACCCAGTGATGGTTCCCCCCAGCAAGTTGAAGGCCGCGGCCAGGGTCATCACCTTGCCCCGCCGATCTGGGGCCTGCTCGCTTGCCAAAGAGATATTGGCGACAATCCCAAATTCAAAGGCAAAACGCATCAACACCAGCGCGCCGATGACCGGCCACAGCCCCACATTGACAAAGGGCAGCACCACAAAGACTAGCAGCGCGCCCAACATCCCCGCCTGGACTGAGCGTTTCTTGCCCACCCGATCGGTGATCAGCGAGACGAGCACGCTGCCACACAGATCAGCCAACCCCTGGGCCAGAGCCACCGAGCCAAGCAGCACCGGCCCCAGGCCATATTCCGCCTTGAGCCACGCGCCGTGGGCGATGATCACATGAAACTGGGCAAAAAAGAAGAGGGCAGCGGAGACGATCACAGCGTAGGCAGAGCGCCGATTCGGTCCAAGATCGAAGAATGCGGCCAACCGCGCGAAAGAGAATCCAGCCGCCGCCGGTGGTTGCGACGATTGCCGTGCCGGGCTTTCTGCACGTGCCGATGGGAACAAGCCAAACAGCCCCCACCCAACCAACATCCCCCCACCCAGCACAAAAAAGGGTGCCTGCCAACCCACCCGCTCAAAGAGGAAGCCCATGGCAAAAAGGCCGACGATCCCGGCCAAGGCCCAGGAGTATTCCAAAATGCCAATGCCCCGGGCCAACTGATGATAGGGCAAGCGGGCGCTCATATAAGCCTGAAGCGTTGGCACAAATGCGCTGAGACCAATGCCCGTCAGCATCATCCCCACAACAACCGTATACAATCCAGCGCCGCTGCCAACAAAAAACATGCCCGCCGCGGCCAGAAGCAGGCCAATGCGCATCACCCGTCGATAGCCAAAGCGATCGGCCGCGCTGCCAAAAAGGGGCGACCCCAGCCCCATCAGGCTGCGCAGGCTGACCAGCCGACCCAGGGTGAGCACGTCCAGCCCCAGGCCCGCGGCAATTGTCACGAGAAACGGATTGAAGAGTTGGGTTGTGGTGTCTGTCGCCAGTCGGGTGGCAATCGACGCGCCGAGCAGTTGGGGAATGGTCGATAATTGAAATCGCTTCACTCACCGCCTCCCAGCCGACGCACAGTCGCGCCCGGCGGTGGCACAAAGACAAAGGTGGCGGGGTCGATATCCTGGTTGAAACGAACGAACTGGAAGCGCAGACTGTTGCCGTTGTCGCCTTCCACAGCGAGGGGATAATAAAAACGCTTGTCCAGCCAGACAGTCAACTGGCTTGCCTCAAAAGGGGTAGCGGATGGCTCGACGAACATCTGCACCCGCAAGGCAGGGCGACCGGAAGCCTGTTCTTCGCCTATCACCTGCACATCGTTGCTGGCGCGCAGGGCGGCCAGTACATCATCGGCCAGGGTTTCCAGATAAGAAGTAGTCGCCTGCTGGTCCTCGGCGGATCGCTTTGTCCGGTCGGCCACCGTCACCAGACCAAGGGCCGGTACGTAGCCCCAAGCGTCGGTTTCGTTCAGGACCACAATCGTCCCCCGAAAGCCTTCCGGCCCTTTGTCCACTTCGGCGCGCATGAACGTGGGCGGCTGGGACCAAAATTCCTGCTCCAGGGTCGTTGTGCCTACGGTCAGATTCACCCGCCCCTGCACGGTGCGCATCCGGCCTAGCTCGGTCGCCATGCGTTCGGGCAGTTGGGCAGCAGATGGTGTGCGGCTGTTGAAAAAATAGAGACCAGCGAGAATGGCGACAATGCCAATCGCTGCGGCCAGACTGATGAGTTGATTGCGTGTCATCAATACTTTCCTGGAGTTGTTGAATCACAAAGGCGTTGAACCACAAAGGCACAAAGAGACGAAGAAAAACAGATGCCTTTCTTTGTCTCAATGTGCCCCGCGGTTTCTCGATAGAATTCAGTCTGAATTTGTCTTGCTCGATCACATCCAGATACGGGTAGGCGGATCGCTGTCCTCGCCGATGATGCGGGGTTCCAGCAGGCCATCCTCACCCTTGTCTGCCGGGCGCTGACCAGCCGGTCTGTTCGGCTCGGCCATAGGTGGTGTGGGTTGGGAAACTCCCCGTCCACTCTGCAAAACAGCCCGACCTGCGTTGCCCCCTTGGTCCGGGCCAAGAATGCCCGCTTGCTCCAATTGCTCCACTAAGCGGCTGGCCCGGCTGTAGCCAATGCGTAGCTTGCGCTGGAGCAGGGTCGTCGATCCCCGGCCCGCATCCTGCACAACTGCCACGGCTTCATCGAAGAGATCATCCCGGGCATCCACGGCTTTCATCGTCTCAATTTGATCAAACAGGGGTTGCACCATCGGCCCGCCTGGTTGGGTCCTGCCGGGTTGTGGCCCCGGCTTTTGTGGCTGCCCCGAGACATAGGGATTCGACCAATCTGCTGCCGGAGTTGCGGGTGTGCCATTGCCCGCTCCACTGTCTGATCCGCTTGCGCCAGGCAGGGGGCTGACCACCGGCGCTGTCACATCGGGCAGGGGCGGCGGCGTGTAGTTCTCCAAGCTGCGCACCCCTTTCCAGTAGCGCACAATACGATTGGTCTCGTCGTCGTGGAGCCATGTGCCCTGCAGGCGCTCCAACTTGCTGGAATCGGGAGCCATGAAGAGCATATCTCCCCGGCCCAGCAGACGATCCGCGCCGGGCACATCCAGCACAACCCGGCTATCGGTCTGGCTAGTGACGGCGAAGGCGATGCGGGATGGAAAGTTGGCTTTGATCAGGCCGGTGATCACATCCACCGATGGGCGCTGGGTGGCGATGATCAGATGAATGCCCACGGCACGGGCCATCTGGGCCAGGCGGCAGATGTGCTTCTCCACCTCTTCGGGCGCGGCCATCATCAGGTCGGCCATTTCGTCCACCACAACCACCACAAAGGGCAGCACATCCTGGCCCTCTTTGCGCAGGATAGCGTTGTAGCGCTCCAAATCACGCGCGTTGGCTTTGCTGAGAAGCTGGTAGCGGCGCTCCATCTCTTTGACGGCCCAAAAGAGGACACCCGCGGCCCGGTCTACTTCCGTGACCACCGGGCTGAGCAGATGGGGCACGCCGTTGTAGTTGCTCAACTCCACCATTTTGGGGTCGATCATCAAGAAGCGCAAGGTCTCGGGGGTGTGGGTCAGCAGCAGGCAGCCGATGATGGAATTGATGCAGACCGACTTGCCCGTTCCTGTTGCCCCGGCAATGAGCAGGTGGGGCATTCGGGCCATATCCGCCACCAATGGCTTGCCCTTGACATCTTCGCCCAAGGCAATGGGCAACTTGGCCTTCTGCTGGGCCGCCAGAAAGACTTCGCTCTCCATCAGCTCCCGCAGGCCCACGTTGTTGCTGGCGCTGTTGGGTACTTCGATGCCCACATAATTTGTGCCGGGGATGGGGGCCTCGATACGCACGTTGGACGCGGCCAGGGCCAGGGCCAGATCGTTGGCGAGGGCCGCAATCTTACTGACTTTGATTTTCGTCTTCTTGGTCTCGCCCCGGATTGTGCGCTCGATGTAACCAGGACGGATGAGAAACTGGGTGACGGTTGGCCCAGCATTGACCCCTTCAAAGTCGGCGGGTACGCCGAAGAGAGCCAATGTGTCTTCGATCAGCCGCCCGCGACGGCGGATATCCTCATCACTATCTACATAGCGGTCCCACGAGTCGAGCATATCGGCCAGACGGGGCAATTGCCACTGTTGCACACCACCCACAATGCGGGGGCTGAGGGCCGCGTCGCCGCTGGCTTGGGTAAGGGGTTGACGGGCCGCGCCGGATGGCGGGGAGTTGGTGGATTGGGTGCCCACCGGCTGATTCGTTGTCTGCTGTGGAGCGGGGCTTGGGTTTTTGCCCCCCATGTTCGCGGGCAATCCAACCCAATCGCCGGTGTCACCGTTTGGTTTGCGAAAACGGTCCAACAACCGTTTCCAGGCCGGAATCTCGCCGCTAGGCATGGGCAGGCTGGGCTGAATGCCGGGCATCCGCTCGGCCCGTGGGCTTTTGCTCGCGGCCAGCATGTCGGCCACTGCATCCCAACTGTCCAACAAGAGGTCGAGCAGCAGGCGATCTGTCAGAAAAACGATACCCAAAACCGCCAGCACGGTCACCCCGGCCCATGCGCCCCACAGGCTCAACGCTGCTTCGAGAAAATCAGCCAGATAGAAGCCGATCCAGCCACCTGCTTCTCCCTGTTCGGCCTGGGCCATGCGTACATAGGTAGGCGAGAGCAGGCTGGCCCCGGTGATATAGGCCACAAAGATCAGGAGCACGCCGGTTGGCTTCTGCCAGGGGAGATCAGGCATCTTTTCCACGGCCCGGATCACCATCCACAGCCCCAGCGCACCGGTGAGCAAAGGCACACCCCACACGCCATCCCCAGTCAGCGAGCGCACCAGATCGATCCACGCGCCGGTGACGCTGCCCCGGCTGTTGGTAAAAAGGCTCAGGAGGGTGAAGACGGAAAGCAACACCAGAATAATCCCCTGCACTTCGGTGCGCAGCAGGAATCCAAACATCTGGAGAATTTCGTCGAGTTCACTCGATTTCTTTTTGCGTCTGGTTGCCATTGGATGGTGGGCGTGTGTGAACGGGTTTTTGGGCTACAGATAAAAATTTGATGGAACAAACGTTCCTGTCCAGTATAGCACAGGGCTGGGGGGCTATCAAGCGGAAATTGGCACTATATTTCATCTCGCCCCCCACGCGTGCTATACTGCACGTCACACAGCCGTAAAGGTTGGCATCGGAGCTACTAAAACCCCCGCGGTAATCCAGAGGCGCAGAGAAATGGACTATAAAGCAGGGCGGAACGCGGATTGGAGAGAGGTGGATATGGCAATGGGAGGTTTCTTGGATAAGTCCCATCGCCTCGGCAAAACCCTACAAGCGCCGCGCCACCCGCGTTTCACCGTTCTTTTTTCCTTTGTGGTGGCACTCTTTCTGGCTGGGCTTTTGGCCGCCTGCATTGGCGGCAGCACAACGCCCGTTGATCCCTATGGGTTGTATCGCCCAGCCATGCAAGCCGACGCCTGGCCCGCAGACAGCATGTTGGACACAATGCCCCGCTACGATATCACGGTCGATGTCGGCGAAGGACTGGATGTTCTCACCGGCACGGCCTACATTCGCTTTGTCAACACCAGCCCAGACCCGTGGACCTATGTGATCTTTCGCCTCTACCCCGCTTTGGAGCA
Organism: Caldilineaceae bacterium; assembly: GCA_024643705.1. Classification (GTDB taxonomy): domain Bacteria; phylum Chloroflexota; class Anaerolineae; order Caldilineales; family Caldilineaceae; genus JACQGT01. The sequence continues at coordinate 7,827 of JAHEML010000122.1, forward strand.
GTATGCCGGGCAGTTGAGCATTCAAAGCACGGCCATTAGCGGGCGGGCGGTGCCTTTCTCGTACCAAGACCAAAATAGCGCGGTGCGGGTGGAATTACCTTCGGCTCTGCTCCCCGACAGAGAGATAACAATTTACATTAGCTGGATTTTGGAGATTCCCGAATGGAGCGATACCACCCTGGCCTATCGACTCTTTGGTCGAAGCCAGGAGATGGTCAGCCTGCCCCTTTTCTACCCATCGTTGGCGGTCTACCAGCCAGGGCCGACAGCAGGGACAGGTCAATGGTGGCTGGATCGGGGCAGTGTGCGGGGGGATGCGGCCTTCAACATGGCGTCGCTCTTTGTGGTCACCGCCACATTGCCCAGC
>JAHEML010000123.1 GCA_024643705.1 Caldilineaceae bacterium
ACGCTCGGCCCAATGAGTACAGTTCGCTTGCTTGTTAGCCGCCGGTATTGGTGGCAAACCTTGATTGTGCTAGCGGCTATGGCGGTGATGGCGGCATTGGGCCAATGGCAACTGGCGCGTCTGGATCAACGCCGAGCAGCCAATGCAGATCTATTGGTGAAGCTCCAGTCGGAGGCGTTGGTTCTCAATGCCCCTCTTCCGTTGCCCGACAAACCCGATGAGCTGGAAGACCGGTTGGCCGAGGTGACAGGCCAATACGATTTTGAGCGACAGATCGGGATTCAGGGCCAGTTTTCTGATGGAGAACAGGGCTATTGGCTGGTGACGCCCCTGCACATCGATGGCAACGACGCGTACATTCTTGTCAATCGGGGGTGGATTCCTGCCGCCCAGGGCGCAGCAGGGGATTGGTCAATCTACGACGAAACACCGATTGAGCCAGTACAAGGCTATTTACAAAAGACACGCACCATGCCCGATGGCAGCATTTCGGCCATTCCGGCTGATGCGGTCAAAGGGTGGTGGCGGATCGATATTGAAGCCGTCCAGAGCATCACACCCTATCCACTCCTGCCTGTGGTATTGCAGGTAGCACCGGAGAAAAACCGAGAGTTGAGCCAGCTGCCGCGGCGTGTTCCGGTTGATTTTGATCTAAGCGAGGGAAGCCACATGAGTTATGCACTCCAATGGTATTCATTCGCCTTGATCGCTGGTATTGTATATGTCGTTGTTCTGCGCCGCCGACAGACAGAATCGTCCGTTGACGCGAAGTGAAATTGGATAGAAAATGCAACTCCCTAGCACAATCATAGACGAAGCCGCCCTCAACGAAAACCCCCAAGAGATACTGCGGGTGTATGCCCGCATTTCCTGGCGGGACCTGGTGGCGTTGACAAAACCGCGGATCATCGCTCTCTTGTTGCTCACAACCCTGGTTCCCATGTTTCTGGCTGGCCCACTGGCCCCCAGCGGCTGGTTGATTCTGTGGGTGATGGTGGGCGGTTTCCTGGCAGCGGGTGGTGCCAATGCCCTCAATCAATATCTGGATCGGGACATCGACCATGTGATGGTGCGCACCCGTTTGCGCCCTCTGCCCAGCAAACGAATGCACCCAACCCAGGTGCTAGTCTTTAGCCTTCTGCTCTGTGCGGCCAGTTTTGTGGTTCTCTGGTTGGGGGCCAACCTGCTCACAGCACTGCTTTCCACAACAGGGATCGTCTATTATGTGGGCATATACACCCACGCCCTCAAACGAAGCAGCACACAGAACATTGTCATCGGGGGCGCGGCGGGGGCCATTCCGCCGTTGGTGGGGTGGGCCGCGGTAGCCAATGAGATTTCGTTGTTACCTATTTTGATGTTTCTGATCGTCTTCTATTGGACACCACCCCATTTTTGGGCGTTGGCGTTGATGCGGCAAAAAGAATATCGGGCAGCGGGAGTACCCATGCTGCCCGTAATCGCCGGTGAAAAAGAGACCCATCGGCAAATTGTGTTGTACAGTGTGCTGCTGTTGCTCATCTCCACCATGCCTGTCTTCCTGGGTTTATTGGGGCCTGTTTATCTGGTACTCTCCCTAGTCTTGAACGGTGTCTTTCTTTGGCAAGCCGTAGACATCTTGCGTCGCCCAACCAACAACAACGTCTGGCGTCTCTATAAATTCAGTCTGCTCTATCTTGCCCTTCTGTTCTTGGCAATGGGTATCGATGGGCTTTTCTTCTCTATACCAGAGTCAGCGGTGAATCTCGTTTTCCGTTTGCCTCAATAAAAGTGCAACACAGCGCATAAACAGCGCCTGTAATCAAATGGGCCTTTTGCCCCCATGCTGCTTCGTGGTATCCTTCGTCTCCCGTAGATGGTAAATTTGCGTTTCGTGCAGGTTCAGTTCGATTCTACAAGGATCGCCAATGAATAATCACCCAGCGTCCGTCGTTCGACCTTCTCTCATACAACTTCTCATGGCCTGGTCAGTCCACCTGGTCACTGCCTCAGGAGCCGTATTTGGTCTTTTTGCCCTCCATGCCATACACGAGGGAAATTGGCTGATTGCCTTTTGGCTGATGAGTGCCGCCGCGATCGTGGATGGTATTGACGGAACATTGGCAAGGCGCTTTAGAACCAAGTCTCTTGCGTCCAAAGTCGATGGCGCGATGCTGGATAACATTATCGATTACCTGAACTATGTGATCGTTCCAGCCTTTTTCCTCATGGAAGCAGATCTGTTACCGCCAGCCCTGCGTTTACCCCTGGCGGGTTTGATAGCCCTCTGTTCGTCTTACCAGTTCAGCCAAATCGACGCTAAGACAGACGATCACTTCTTCAAAGGGTTTCCCAGCTATTGGAATGTGGTTGTCTTTTACCTCTTCCTATGGCAACTGCAACCTATCCACAACGCCGTGATCCTGGGTGTTTTGTGCATTCTTATCTTTGTTCCCATCAAATATATCTACCCTTCCCGTTTGGAATATCTGAGCGAAAAGCAGATACTGCGCACAGGGATGCTTGGTCTGACACTACTCTGGGGTGTCGGTTCTTCCTGGTTGCTCTTTCAATATCCACGTCCCCAGCAGCAAGTGACGATCTTCCTCATTGCCTACATGATCTTATATATCGGCGCCAGCATCTACCGCCAGATCGTGCCATTGGGAGAAGAATGGGACAATGAACGGCTGACCGGTTTCATTCGCTCAATCCGACGGTAGAGAGCATATATACCAAAACAAAGAAGGGGGGCAACATGCTATGTTGCCCCCCTTCTTTGTGCGAATAGGTTGTGCCTATCCCTTGGCCACCCAAACCGGCTCTGGATGAATGTCCGGTTCCGGCGCGCCGCCAGCATCGGCCCGTCCGCTCCCCTCCAGACGGCTGATCGCGCGTACCGTCATATCATCGCCGACATGAATCTGGCACGACAGCCGCACACCAGTCAAATCGCGCTCGGCCAATTTGTCCTTTTCCGCCTGTGTCATCGTGGTTGGCTCGCCAGCCACAAACTCCACACGACAGGTGGTGCAACGACAATTGCCCCCACACGCATGCAACTGATCCACGCCAGCATCCTCGGTGAGAGCCAACACCAGGCGCTTGCCTGCTGGTACTTCAAACGTACCATATCCTTCAACTGTCAATTTGGGCATACGAATACTCCTAAAATGATGGGATGTGAAAACAGATTCTTGCAAAGTCAGCCTACTATACGACAACAGGAAGCGTGTGTAAAGCTTCTCACACTCGCGCCCAGGCAAAACCATCTCTATTCTCGCCGCTGCCTACCGTTTCTCCACAAAAACAAAGAGAAGATCGTTCACATTGGTCTGGGTGGGGCCTGTGCGCAACAGGTCCCGGCTGGCGACCAGATAGGGATAGGCGTCGTGGCGACGGAGATGATCTGACGCCGAAAGCCCCAACAGCGCGCCCCGATCCACCGTTCCGTCGTCCGCCATAGCGCCTGCGCTGTCCGTAGGGCCATCGGTTCCATCCGTCGCCAGCGAAACCACTGTGACCCCTGGCACATCCCGCAAAGCCAGCGCCGCGGCCAGGGCAACTTCCTGGTTGCGCCCACCCATGCCGGGATTACTGCCCAGTTGCACCGTCGTCTCACCACCCAGGATCAGACAAGCCGGGGCAGCTACAGGATTGCCACTGGCTTGCACCTCTTTCGCCAGCGCCACCAACAGCCGCCCGGCGTTGGCCGCGTCTCCATCGAGAAATGTTGTCAAAATCAGCCCCTTGTAGCCCAACTCTTCGGCGCGGCCCTTTGCTGCCTGGGCCGCCAGAAAATTGTCGGCAATCACCACAGTTTGACTGGCTAAAAAGAGAGGATCATGCGCGTCCGGCGTGTCGGGAATCTCACCCCGCAGACCAGCCTGCAAGCGCGCCAGGACCGCACCCGGCAACTTTTCAACCAGATCATACTTCTCGACCAAGGCCCAGGCGTCCGCCCAAGTGGAAGAATCGGGCACGGTCGGCCCGCTGGCAATCACATCCAGGGGGCTACCGATCACATCGCTGAGAACCAGGGTGATGAGGGTGGTCGGTGCGACAACACGAGCCAGTTGCCCCCCTTTCACAGCGCTACAATGTTTGCGCAAACAATTCATCTCGTTGATCGTAGCGCCACAGGCCAAAAGAGCAGCAGTCAAACCCTGCAAATCGGCCAGTGTCAGCCCTTCAGCTGGGGCGACAAGCAGAGCAGAACCGCCCCCGGAGATCAGCGCAATCACCAGATCGTCCGGGCCTGCATCGGCGGCCAAAGCAAGAATCTCCCGGCCCGCGGCCACGCCCGCTTCATCTGGCGTGGGGTGGCTGGCTTCCACCACCCGCACCCGTTGGGTTGGCCCGCTGTGATCCGTCTTCACCACCACCAGCCCACCACTGATACGTTCGCCCAGCACCGACTCCACAGCTTGGGCCATGGGCGCACCCGCCTTGCCCGCGCCCAGCACAACGACCCTTCGATAGCTATGCAGATCATAGCGTCGATCACCCACCAGAAGAATGTCGGCTTCCCGGTGTAGCGCCCGTCGCACAGCAGCACCGGGATCGACGGCTGTCAAGGCAGCCTGCAATATCTCTAAAATCCGTTGTCGGACCGATGGTGCGGGCAGAAGCACAGAGGGATCGAATTCCATTACCCCCCCACCCGGACAAATTTCTGCAAAGCAGCGTCGCCCTGCACCTGCCCCACGTAGAGATCGCCGTGGCTGTCGGCCCAAATGCCGTGGGGGCAGTAGGCGAACTCACCCGGTTTGTTGCTGCGGGTTGCTCCACCCCATTTCGAGAGCAGTTCCCCATCCAGGGTCCACACGCTCACCTGCTGCTCCAACTCGGCCACGTAGACCACATCATCATTGGGATCAAAATAGATGGTGTCCGGTTTGAGCAACCCAGTGCGCTCCTCCAGATAGTTGCCATCTGTGTCGAAAAGTTGAATACGGTCGTTGGTGCGATCGCAGACCCACACCCGGTCGAAGCGGTCGATACGCACACAGTGGGACAACTCAAACTGACCGGGGCCGGTTCCATACTCGCCCCAGGACAAAATGTGCTTGCCATCCGGCGTGTATTTGTGGACGCGAGCGTTGTCGTAGCCATCGGAAATAAAGAGCGACCCATCGGCAGAGATCGCCAGATCCGTGGGCATACGGAAGGGTTCGCCCGGCGCGCCAGCCACACCCGGTGTGCCAATCGTCATCACCAGTTCGCCCTGGTTGTTGAACTTGAAGACACAGTGGGTCTCCCGCTCCACACACCAGACGTTATCATCCGGGTCGATCCAAATGCCGTGGGCATCCTGGATGATCCCCTCGCCCCAGGAATCAAGAAAGTTGCCCTCGCGGTCGAAGATGACCAGGGGGTGCGCGCTGCGGGAATAGACATAGACCCGGTCTTGCGAGTCGCAGCCCACGCCAGGAATCCACCCCCATTCCCAACCGTCGGGCAACTTGCCCCAGCCTTCAACCACTTCGTACGTGTATTTACCGCTTCCAAATGCCATTGTTCAATCCTCCCATGCTTTGACAGCAATCTTGATCACTTCCTCATTGCCCAGCCGATAGCGTCCGTCCAGCGCCTCGAAGCCTTCCCGCACCCGATCCAGGGGCAGGGTGTGGCTGACCATTTCGCCGTAGGGATATTCGTTCTTTTCCAAGATGCGCAGCCCCCGCACAAAATGCTCGTATTGGCTGCCCCAGATGGCCTCGAAGCGCAGGTTCTTGCGCATCATCAGCCGGTTGATGTTGAGTTCAATCGAACCCATATCCACAAAATGGCCCACCTCGACAAATGTGCCGCTCCGTTTCACATAACCCAGCCCTTCGGGTGTGGCAGGCAGAAAGCCGGAACATTCAAAGACCACATCCGCGCCCTCCTTCTTGGGCGTGTGCCATAGCACCTGCTTGGTGCGTTCCTCCACCGAACGCACATCTTCAATGTTAATCGTCACATCCGCGCCATACTTCTGCGCCAGTTCCAGGCGCTTGGCCGGGCCACCAACCACAATAATCTGTGCCGCGCCCATGAGCTTGGCGCAGAGCAGTGTAACCAACCCAATCGCGCCGCTGCCCTGCACAACGACCGTATCGCCCAGTTTCACCTGGCCGCGCATGGCCGCATGGACCCCAACAGTGAACGGCTCGGTCAGCACCGCCACCTCCGGCGAGGCGGTGGTCTTCATCAGGCAGGTAGTGGGCAGGCCGAGGTAAATATAATCCGCAAAGCCGCCGTAGAAGTGGGGCGCGACATCCGGCGTGGTGTAGAAACCGTATGCGCCGTAACCGAGAGTGCCCGGCGCAAAGATCACCCGGTCACCCTCTTCCAACGAACGGCCCAGATAATCCTCCGCGCCGCCGGGTCCGATTGCCTCGATAATCCCCACATTTTCATGGCCCAGAAGCATCTCGCCCTGAATGCCGTTCTGCCAATTGTGCAGGTCTGTGCCGCAGATACCCGCCAGTTCCTGCCGCAGCAAGATTTTGCCCGGCTCCGGGTCGGGAACCGCATACTCTCGAATTTCGAACGCCTGCCCGCTGGTGACAACTGCCCGTCCGGTGCGTGTCATACATTCCTCCGTGTGTAGCGAACTGTGGATTCGCAAGGTGAAGGCGAACGAAGAGTTCGCATTAAAATTTAGCGCGCATAGGCGTTAAAAGGATTTGTCTCTGTCAATTGGCGGATCGTCCCCGCGTCCACTCCTGCAGCCCGTAATTTGGGCAAAAATGTCTCGACCAAATAGGTGAACGGTTTGGGCACACCGCCGCCCGGCTTGGACGGATCGTACCAGCCCCGGTCGTGGCTGAGCATCAGCTTGTGGCCGAAACCCGCATCCAACAACCGCTGGATACGCTCGATATACGCTTCATCGCTCTGGCCGCCACCGATGGCGTCGTATTCCAGCCACGCGCCCCGGCGGGCCATTTCCAAATGCAGAGCAAAATCCGGCTCGGCCTGGGTGTGAATCCAGATAAACCGCTCGGCGGTATAGCCCGCCGCTTCCAAAATATCCAACTGATCCCGCACAACCCGACCGCGAATAGTGTGGCTGCCGATGATTGCACCCGTGGTTTTGCCCGCCTGGGCCGCCGCCCGCAACAGTTTCGTCTCGGCGTCGGTGATACCATCGTCGCCCGCGCTTAGTTTGATCCAGGCAGCCCGCACACCGCTCTCATCGATCTCGCCGGTTAGCTCGCCCAACATCCAATCGGTCAGTGCTTCTTGGCTGGCGTCGTGTGCCCAGAGGGGAATCCACGGTTCCCGGTAGATGCCCGTAGGCACGAGAATGGGCATCCCCGTTGCTTCGGAGACAGCCTGGTCGATGTCGGCGCGGCGGCCCACACCCACCGGTGTGCATTCGACAAATGCCGTCACCCCCTGGGCCTGAATCTTCTCGATTTCCGGGGCCATCACCGGGATGACCTGTTCGGCAGTTGCGGCACGCCAATTCTCCGCGGCAATGGGGCCGAGATCGACAAAAATGTGTTCGTGGGGCAGAATCAGACCCAACTGGTCGGCGGTGCGAGGGCCAAGCGTTGTGATGAGATGGGGCATGGAAAGCTCCGGTGGGGATGAGTTGCATTCTCGGTTTCTATTATCTGCCAAGCGAGGAGGATACGCAAGGCGATTTTTCCATCAGAAATTCAGACCAACTTGAAGTGTCGGCCAAGATCACATACAATCGGGCAACAACCGCGACTGCACAATGGAGTGAAAGATGGCAAGAATTATTCGGTATCAGGGTGCAATTGTACAAGACGACAAAATCTTGCTCATTCGTCACCGCCAGCACGACACGGGTGAGAGCTACTGGCTTTTCCCCGGCGGCGGCATCGAAGAGGGCGAGAGCGAAGAAGCGTGTGTGGAAAGGGAAATGTGGGAAGAGACCAATCTGCGCGTCTCGGCAGACCGGCTGTTGTTGGACGAACCGGCTCAACCGGGTGGCGTTTATCAACGGCACAGGACATTTCTCTGCTCTGTGGTCTCTGGCACAGCCGCGCCGGGCTACGAGCCAGAGGAAGATGCAGCAGCAGCCTATGGCATCGTGGAAGTCGGCTGGTTTGATCTGCGCGACGAAAGTGGCTGGCCCGCCTTGGCAAAAAGTGACAGCATCACCTATCCTCAATTGCTTTCTGCCCAAAAAGCATTGGGGTTTGGCTAATGGCAGCCCATTTATTCGCCTACGTAGATTCACCC
>JAHEML010000883.1 GCA_024643705.1 Caldilineaceae bacterium
CAGCGCCCGTAACACGCGCACGCCGCCGATGCCCAGAACAAATTCCTGGCTGATGCGCATTTCATGGTCACCACCGTAAAGCCGAGCGCTCAGTTCTCGATCCTGGGGTGCGTTGCGCTCCACGTCCGTGTCCATCAAATAGAGGGGGATGCGTCCGACTTGAATCCGCCACACCTTCGCATAGACGGTGCGTCCGGGCAGGTCTACATGAATCAGCACAGGCTGGTCGTTGGCATCCAACGCAGGGGTAGCGGGCACTTCGGAAAAGTCGAGCTTTTCGTAGATGGCCTCTTGTGCCCCATCACCGGTAATGCGCTGGGTAAAATAGCCCTGAGGATAGAGAAAGCCCACGCCCACAAAGGGCAAGCCCAGATCGCTGGCCTCTTTGCAGTGGTCGCCGCTGAGAATGCCCAGGCCGCCGCTGTAAATGGGCAAGGCTTCGTGCAAGCCAAATTCGGCGCTGAAATAGGCGATGGTGGCCTGGTCTTGGTCGCCGTGGGTGCGGCGATGCCAGGTATTGGCGCTGGGCGACATGTAGGCGTCAAAGTCGGCCAGCACGCTTTCGAAACGGGAAAGCCAACCGCTATCCGCCGCGGCTTGGTTGAGCAATTCCTGGCGCGCCCTGCGCAGAAAACGCACCGGGTTCTGGTTGACGCTGCGCCACAGCTCTTCGTCCAGCGAAGTGAAGAGGGCCTGGGCGTCGGGGTTCCAACTCCACCAGAGATTGTAAGCCAGCTCTTGTAGGCGTGCGATCTTCTCTGGCAAGCGAGGGAAGACGGAAATGCGTCCTGTGATATTCATTGAATCTCCCAATTCATGCATGCCGTCAGCCGTCGATTTGGGCCAACGGATAGTGTTCTGAGTGTTTCTGACAGGTCTGGCAACCGGTTGCACCTGTAATCGTTCAAGATTGTACTCGACGACTCACCTTTGTACCAAGTCTGCGGTATCATAGGTATTTGGTTGCCGTCTAAAGGCTGTGCTACTGTTCTTGGACATCGGTAAATTTGACCCTCTATTCATGACCTTCTAATGGATGACTCCGTGTCTCGACTACGCCTCATCTGGCCCCATTTGGTGATCCTCTTCTTTGCTGCTCTGCTGATCGCGCCGCTGTGGGAAGTTCCCGGTTTGCCCAACAGCGCTGATGGGCCACTGCACTTGTACCGTAGTGCAGCAATGACTCGCTCGTTTCAGGCGGGGTTATTCTGGCCGCGCTGGTTTCCCGAAGTCTACGATGGGTTGGGCGCACCCACATTCCACTATTATAGTCCCCTTTTCTATTGGCTCACCGCGGCGCTGCACAGTGGGTCGGGGTTCGGCTGGGGGCTGGCATTGGATACCGCAGCCAAAACGGTGATCAGTTGCCTGTTTCTGCTTTCCGCCTTGGGCACATATGGCTGGTTGGGCCGTCTGCTGGGCCGTCTGCCTGGGCTGGTTGGGGCAGGAATTTTTCTTACACATCCCTCCATTTTCCGGGAATTCTACTTTCAGGGCGATTATCCTCAACTACTGGCAATTTTGTTGCTGCCCATCTGCTTGTGGCAGTTTACTGCCTTGGGCCAGGAGAATCGGTGGCGGCACTGGTTGCTTGCGCCCCTCTCGCTTGTTCTTCTTGTCCTTACCCACAATCTGACGGCCATGATCGGTGCGCTTTTTCTTGTGCTCTACTGGCTCTTGCTCTTGCTGTACACACGGAATATGTGGGGGTTTGTACGCGGAGTGGTGGCAGCGTTGGTGGCCGCTCTGCTCAGTGCCTTTTTTTGGATGCCGGCCTTGGGGGATGTAGGGTTGGTGCAGGTGCAGAATTTGCAACAGGATTTCTTTCACTTTCGTCAGTACTTTCTTTCGTGGGCCGAGCTTCTCTCGCCCATCCGCGCCTTTGACCAGCGTGCAGCCAACCCGCCCTTTCCCCACGCACTTGGCTGGAGCGGCTGGCTGGCTATCCTGGCTGGCTGTTTTGGGGCGCTTGTTTACTCCAGAAGCGCCTCTGTGCAAGCGCACGCTGTCCGTTTTTGGGCGCTCATCGGCGCGGCGTTGGCGCTTGGTTTTCTGCTGCTCACTGTGCCCATCAGCGCAATCCTGTGGGAGACTGTGCCGGGCCTTAGCCTGCTCCAATTTCCATCGCGTTTTCTCCCATTGGCTGGCCTGGGCGCTAGCATTGCCGGTGCAGCCGCCATTGATGGCATCCCACCTGCCTGGCGTGGACGGCTAGCCCTTCTTGTTTTGGCTGGCACTTTGATAGGTT
>JAHEML010000124.1 GCA_024643705.1 Caldilineaceae bacterium
GCGACATTTCTTTTGGCGCACTCACCATAGACCCGGCTGGCGGAAAGCGTGTCAAACATAAAGGCCACGGCAGCTTGTAGCGCTTCGCTCATATAGCCTTGGCCCCACGCATCTGGCATGAGCGCGTAACCGAAATCGAATTCGTTTTCTGATTCTGGTTCGCTGGGGCCACCCCAACCCAGCCAGCCAATCACCCGCTGGCTCTCCTTCTCGACCACAGCCAAATTGTATCCAGAGCGGGGCTGCAAGCGGTTGTGGTAGATCGCTTCGTCTACCCAATGCTGGGCTGCCTGCTCGTTGTCCAACCGCAGCCAGGTCTGGAAGCTGATCACAGTGGGTTCCTGGCTCATGGCAAAGATGGCCGTCCAATCGCTTGATACAAAATCCCGCAGCAACAACCGTTCGGTTTCCAGGCAAAAAGGCAGAGAATTCATCAAAGCTCCTTGCGGAAGTGCCAGGCGACAGTCGTGTATCCCAGCGCTGTATGGGCTGCAGGGCTAACGGGATAATAGGGGTCTGTGTCCGAGGCCATCTCTGTGCAGCCCTGGGTCCGCGCCCAATTTTCTGCCGCTTCTGCCAGCGCCCTGCCAATTCCGCCTCCCCGCATATCGGGGTCCACATACCATGCCTCCAGATAACCGATGCGATCCGTCACGCAGCCGGGTGCTTCGGTATGGATGGCAACCTCGGACAGCCCGCAGAGGCCACCGTTGGGTCTGGGACAAACAAAGGCAGCCTCCAAAAACGGTAAAGATCGCCCGGCGAAAAAGTCGGCGATCTCTCTGGCTTCTTTCTTCGGGTCGTCCGGCCACAACGCCAATCGCATCCGCAGCCATTCATCCGTGTCCGCAGGTTGTACAGGGCGAATTTCCATCCGTATCCTCCGTTTCAAATCGTCCGTGTGGCCTTTTCAAGCCAGGCGCGTTCTGTTGGGTCGAGAAGTGGAGAGAGGGCTGTATAGACGGCGCTGTGATACCCATTCAACCAGATTTTTTCCTGTTCGTCTAACAGCGAAACATCCACCAATCGCAGATCAAACGGGCAGAGGGTCAGGGTCTCGAAACGGTAAAAGTCGCCAAAATCGGTGGTGGTGTCGGCCACGCAGAGCAGGAGATTCTCCAGGCGCACGCCGAATTTCCCCGCAAAATAGACGCCCGGCTCGTTGGATGTGAGCATCCCAGGCTCCAGCGCTACCCGGTTGTCCGTGCTGAAACGCTGGGGACCTTCGTGGACATTCAGAAAAAAGCCGACCCCGTGGCCGATACCGTGGCGACAATTCCAACCTTCCCGCCACAGAAACTCCCGCGCCAGCGCATCTAACTGGCTGCCGGTTGTGCCCTGGGGGAAGCGCACCGTCGCCAACCGAATGTGACATTTGAGAACCAGGGTGTATACTTGCCGTTCCTCGGCGCTGGGCGGGCCAAGCGCAACCACACGGGTGACATCGGTGGTGCCGTCCAGATAATGGCCCCCTGAATCGCTGAGCAGCAGACCCGTAGGGCGCACAGTTGGCGTGGTCTCTGGTTGCGGGCTGTAGTGACCCACCGCCGAATTGGCCCCATAGCCGGTAATTGTTCCGAAACTTTCGCCCCAATAATGGTCGCCTTTGCCTCGAAAGTCGGCCAGTTTCTCCCCCAGGGTGATCTCCGTGTGATATTGGCTAGGCACAGCCTCTTCCAGCCAGATGAGCCAGCGCACCAGGGCCACCCCGTCCCGGATATGGGCGCGGCGGAGGCCCGCGGCTTCGGTTGCGTTCTTGATCGCTTTCAGTGTGGCGGGAATGCTCGCCTGCTTCAAAATCTGGCAGTAGGGGGCAATAGCTTCTTGCAGCCGGTAGCTCGTTTTGGCCGGATCGACCAGCACCCGGCTCTGTTGCGGCAGGTCGGGCCAGATGGAAAAGATTGTTTCGTAGGCTGTAAACACCACCCCATCATCTTCAAGCGCGGCCTGTACGGTCGCGTCCACTTTATCTGGCTGAATGAAGACGGTTGTTTCGTGTAGCGAAACTAGGGCGTAGGCAATGGCGACGGGGTTGAAAGGCACGTCGCCGCCCCGGATGTTGAATGTCCAGGCGATATCGTCCAGGGCGGTGAGTACGAGTGCGTCGCCGCCACTTTCCCTCAACCGGGCACGGGTGCGGGCCAGCTTTGTCGCACAGTTTTCCCCGGCAAAGCCCTCGTCGTGGAGGAAGATTGGGGTCTCGGGCAGGGGTGGACGGTCCGTCCAAAGCTCGCTTACCAATTCGCGCTTCGTGTAGAGGTGGATTTTCTTGTCGCCAAAACGACTGCGCAGACGGGCTACGTCGGCTATCGACAGCAGTGCCGGGTCGAATCCCAGTGTTGCGCTATCGGTCAGATGTGCGCCCAGCCACTCCACATACGACGGCACGCCGGCCAACCCGAAGCGGTGAAGCGTCACACCGGAGCCGGCTAGTTCGCTTTCGGCCCGTAGGTGGTAGCGGGGGTCGGTCCACAGCCCCGCGCCCGTCTGCGTGACGACAAGCGTGCCCGCAGAGCCGCTAAAGCCGGAAAGCCAGCTTCGGGCTTGCCAGTGTTCGGCCACATATTCACTCTGGTGGGGGTCTGCGCTGGGCACAAGCCAGGCGTCGACGGCTTGCTGGGTCATGGCGGCTTGCAGGGCGGCGATACGGGTGCTGGGGGTGGGCAGGTTCGTCATGATCGATTCAACAGCGCTGGAACGTAAAAGCCTACCAACGCGCCCAACAGGGGATAGAGAATCTGGACAAAGCCAGTGGCTGGTGTGATTAGAATTAATGCGGTGCCTAGACCACTACCGATTGCAGTGGATAACAATCGGTAGAGAAAAGGACGAAAGGCGAATTTTCCCTGCAATTGGGCGGCCAGCGCACCCACAGCCCATACCCCCAGGGTGTTGCCCACGGCAAAGACGAGAAGTTCCCAGCCGTTGCCCGCTCCGATCGTCATAGCAATGCCGAAGCCCAATAGCTGCCCGGCGATGAGTTGCAGCGCGATCGTAAGCACGGTAATCACAAGTATCAAGATAGATTTCATGGGGTTTTGCGCCTTTTCTTTTTGCTGGGTGTTTGATAGGGTACACCCAGATCGTCGGCCAGCTCCTCTACCGCGTCAATCACATATTCAGGAGAGCGGACAAACACAAGATTCGCCCAGAATTCATGCATTTTTGCATAGAGCCTTTGCTCCTGCAGTGTGCATTCCCTGGCAGATATTACCCGTACATTTGCATCTGCGTTGGGCTGTCTCGCTATTTGGCGAACAGGTCGGCAAGGGTGGTGAGTACTGTCTCCTGGGTTGAATCATCTATTCGGTCCAACCTGTGTACCAATCGGGCTTTGTCAACAGTCCGCAGCTGATCCAGCACAATTTGGCCCGTCTTGCCTTGAAACTCGCAGGCAACCCGTGTGGGATATGCCTGCCCACCCGACGTCATTGGGGCGACGATGACGGTTCTGATCCAACGATTCATCTCATTGGGTGAGATAACAAGGCAGGGGCGCGTCTTTTGGATTTCGCTGCCAATTGTGGGGTCGAGGTTGACCAGATAGACGTCAAATCGGTCGACTACCATGTCCACTCGTCCTCGTCCCAGGTGGACAAAGCCAGAGCCTCGCCGTCGAGCAATTGATCATCACCCTGCTGGTACATGGTCTGGAAAGCATTGTCCCAGCCCTGGCGTGCGGTTCGCACCGGGCGCACAACGATCCGGTCGGATTCAAGCTCCAACTCGACTTCGTCGAAGAGGTTGCTCTGCTCCAGCAGCACTTTGGGGATGCGAATTCCCTGGGAGTTGCCAATCTTGACGATGCGGGTTTTGACGATGGTGGACATTGGGATAACTCCCCTGGCGATTGTGACTTGAATTGCAGTATCCACATTGTAATTACGGCTTGTGGTTCTGTCAAGAGAAAATGTGAGTATTGGTTTGTACGTCTGGGTGAAGGCGCAGTATGCCTCGCGCCTGCCTGCGTTTGGTCGCGACTTCAATTTTGGGGGCTGGCGCTGGGCACGAGTCGGGCGCTGATGGATTCCTACCCACCCAGTCCCGCCAGCGGCGACCTGTCTCCAACCGACCAGGAATGGCCAAAGGGGTCCGTAAACCCGCCCTGACGGTGTATGCCCCAGGGTGTGGTGTGCTCTTCGACCGCGCGGCCTTCTGCGCCCGCAGCCACGGCACGCGCAGTCACAGCATCCGGATCGTCCACAAACAATTCCACCCGCGCTGTCGTTATCCCAGCTTCCTGGGGGCTAACGAAACTCTCTGCCACCGGCTCGTGGAGGAAGAAGGGCGCGCCGTCGATCTCCAACCCCGCCACGGACCCCAGGCTCCACATCACCCGCGCACCAAGGGCCTGGGTGTACCATTCTACAGCGGCTGCTGTGTCCGGCACAGCTAGCATCAGCGAAATGATTGGGGTGGACGAAGTCATGGAACGTTCCTCTCAGCGATTCAATATGTCGGCATAAAGGCGTTCTTTGTCTGCCATTTTGCCGCTGTAAATGTCCAAATAGTCGAAGAGGGCGAAGGCAAAATCGACGAATGCCCGCCCTTTGGCTGTGATGACGTGGCCGTCGCGCACCACCCGTTCGTCCACATAGTTCTGGCGCGGAAATGGATTGGCCAGGCCCAATGCCTCTGCCTTGTCCAGCCCGTAGGAAGTCGTGAAACTGTGATGGTCCAGAACTCCTGCCCGGCCCAGGTATTGGGGGCCATTGCAGATCGCGGCCAGGAGTTTCTTCTCCTTATCCAGCTTGGCGATGAGACGGGTCAGTTCCGGCTCCTGGGGTCGGATTGGCCCGCCCGGAATGATCAGTCCTTCCACATTTGCCAGATCCAGCGCTTGGGTTACAGTCTGATCAGGGAGGTAGGTCAGACCGGATTCACTGACAACCGGGCTATAGTCGTAGCCAACTGTGACAATTTCTCGGTTGCCGATTGTCTTGAGTTTGTGAAAGGCCAGTGTGATCTCGAAATCGGCCAGTTCATCCGACACAAAGCATAGAATTTTACTCATCGATTCTCTCTTTCATCTAGAGCTTGCGTTGTCGCTGATGTGGCCGTAGATCATCCCACTCCAAGACCGCCCTCATGTTTATCAACGCCACTTCGCTAGCACATTCCCATAGCGATGCACTGTCTGGCTGATAGCCTGCTCCCGCAGATAGTGGCCCAGTTCCAGCCGCCCGTTAGCAAGCACCTGTCCCTCTACCACATTGATGCTCGCCATATTCAGCGCCCGGCGCAGTTCCGTTTCCGGCGCATCCAGCGCCCGGATTCTGTCCACCGGCGGGGGGGTCACCTGCAACCGCGAAACCAGATTGCTTTCTCCCTCGATCACCAGCGTCATGCTCTCCAATCGTTCAAGCCAGTGCCATGCTTTCATCTCTGGGCCAATGCTCAAGTGAACCATGGCCCGCACAGTGGCCGCGGCCAACAATGCCTGGGCCAGGGCCAATGCTGACGTGTGTTTATCCGCCCGCAAGAGCAAGCCACCCACGGGCCGGTAGCGGAAAACATTACGCTCGCCCAATATCTGGCTGGGGTCGTGTTCCTGGCTGAAATGCTCGGCCCAGGCCCACGCATACGACCCAGCTGCCGCCCGCAAAGTTGCCACCTCGTCCGGCCCCACCAAAGTTTCCAACCGTTGCAGCAGACTTGCCACCGCCGGTGCTGGGCGAGCCAGTTTTTTGGGGAGGGATATCTGTTGAATGTGACCCAATTGATAAACGTAATTCGGCCCACCCGCTTTGGACCCTGGCCCCACCCCCGACGCCTTCCAGCCGCCGAAGGGCTGTCGGCGTACAATCGCGCCGGTGATGTGCCGATTGACATAGGCGTTGCCCACTTCAATTCGTTCCAGCCAGTGCTCGATCTCCCGATCGTCCAGGCTGTGAATGCCGCCGGTCAGGCCGTAGTCCACGCCATTGGCAAGTTCTATAGCCTCGTCCAGGTCCCGCGCCCGCATCAACCCCAGCACCGGGCCAAAGCACTCGGTCTGATGAAAAAACGACCCCGGCTGCACGCCCAGTTTAATCCCCGGCGACCAGAGCCGATGGCTCGCTCGTTCTGCGGGCGGCCTACCGTCGGCTGCCAAGGGGCGCGGCTCCAACAGCCATTCTTCGCCAGTTTCCAGGGTTGTCAGCGCGTGCAGCAGCTTGGGGCTGGGGGGTTGGGTGAGAGGCGTTTGCAGGCTGGGCAATTCCCAGGCCGAGCCGACCGCGCGGCTGGCCGCTGCGTCGCGCAATTGGCGGCGAAAGGCCGGGTCGTCGTAGACCTCGGCCTCCAAAATTGCCAGACTGGCCGCAGAGCATTTCTGGCCGTTGTGGCCGAAGGCCGAGCGTACCAAATCTTTGATGGCCTGGTCCCGGTCGGCCAGCGCGGTGACGATCAGCGCATTTTTGCCGCTGGTCTCGGCAAAGAGGCGCAAATGGGGTCGCCAGCCCTGGAAGAGCCGAGCGGTCTCGATGCTGCCCGTCAGGATCACCGCCGCGGTGCGCTCGTCCACAATCAGTTGGCGTCCGATCTCGTTGTCGGGCGCGGGCAGAAATTGCAACACATCCTTTGGCACGCCCGCAGCCCACAACGCCTGGGCAATCTGCCAGCCCACCAACACAGCTTCGGGCGCAGGCTTGAAAATGACCGCGTTGCCCGCCATCAGCCCGGCCAGCACACCCCCCGCGGGGATGGCAAAGGGGAAGTTCCAGGGTGGCGTGACCACAACCACACCCAGGGGCGCAAAGGCCACGTCCGGCTGCTCGGCCAGAAAATCCAGCCGACGGGCGTAGTAGCGGGCAAAGTCGATGCCTTCGGAGACCTCCGGGTCGCCTTCGCTGGGGGTCTTGGCAACTTCTCGCACCATTGCGCCGATCAAGTCTCCCCGTTGGTGGGCCAGTTCGTGGGCCGCAGCCCGCAGAATGACTTTGCGTTCGGCCACGGGGCGGCTGCCCCAAGCAGGTTGCGCGTGGGTGGCTGTTGCCAATGCCTGTTCGACATGCTCTTGGGTGGCAAGGCTGTAACGAAACGAGACTGTGTCGGGATGGGAAGGATCGATGCCTGCGCCGGTTTCTGCCGTGTGGACGAACGTGCCCGCTACTTGCAGGGGGATCGGTTCGATCTCTTTTGCGAGCCATTCTTCGACAACCTGGGCAATCCAGTGCTGATTGGCTGGCAAAGACCAGTCGGTGTCCAGTTCGTTGTTGAAACCGCTATCACTCACGGTGCTGGGCTGCTTGTTGCCCTGCGCCTGTCTCCGGTCTTGGTTGCGGTTAGGGGTGGCCCGTGCCGTCTCCATGAGCGAGCAGGCATGGAGAAATTGCGCCTGCTGTTTCTCCCATTCTGGACTGCCTGGCTCCATGCCGAAGAGATCGTGCAGAAAGTTTTCCGGCGCGGTATTCTCATCCAGGCGGCGCACCAGGTAGGCGATGGCGCTGTGGAAATCTTCGGTTTTTACCACTGGCGCGTAGAGAAGCAGCCCGCCTGCCTGGGCCTGCACAGCCCGGGCCTGGTTGTTCGCCATCCCTTCCAGCATCTCAAATTCGACAAACGCCTCTACCCCGGCCCGTTGACGCAGAAGCAGCCCGTAGGCCACGTCGAAAAGATTGTGGCTAGCCACGCCCAGCCGTACAGCCTGTGCCCGCTGCGGATGGCAGCCATAGGTCACCATGCGTTTGAAGTTGGCGTCTACTTCTGGCTTGTTGGTGTAGGGCGCCTGGGGCCAATCGTGGAGCGCGGCTTCTACCCGTTCCATCGCCAAGTTTGCCCCTTTGACAATGCGGATTTTGATGGGAGCGCCGCCCCGGCTGACCCGCGCCAGCGCCCACTCGGTCAACTTTTGTTGCTCCCGGTAGCTGTCGGGGATGTAGGCCTGCAACACAATCCCCGCCGACAGGGGCATAAACTCGGCTTCGTCCAGCACCTCTTTGAAGGCGTCCAGAGTCAGGTGCAGGTCCCGGTATTCTTCCATGTCCAGGTTGATAAACTTGGGCGATTTTGTTCCATCTGGGCTGGTAAAATTATGAGCCAGGGCCTGGCGGTAGAGGGTGCGCAGCCGCTCTTTCACCAACTCAACGGTGTGGCGGTAGGCCACCAGATTAATTTGGCTGAAGACGGAGGAGACTTTGACGGAAATGTATTCCACGTCGGGTCGGGCAAGCAGAGAGAGGTAGGCTTCC
>JAHEML010000125.1 GCA_024643705.1 Caldilineaceae bacterium
GGTTATCATCAGCGCGCCGGCCAAGGGCGAGGATATTACCGTCTGCATGGGTGTGAACAACGAGAAGTACGATGCAGCCAACCATCACATCATCAGCAACGCCAGCTGCACCACCAACTGTCTGGCCCCGGCTGCCGAAGTTGTCAACGACACTTTTGGCATCGAACAGGGCGTGATGACGACCGTTCACGCCTATACCAATGACCAGCAAATTCTGGATTTGGTCCACAAGGACCTGCGCCGGGCACGGGCCGCGGGCCTGAGCATTATCCCCACCACCACCGGCGCGGCCAAGGCCGTTTCCCTGGTTGTGCCAGAGTTGAAAGGCAAATTCGACGGCATGGCTATGCGCGTGCCCACATCCACCGTTTCTGTCGTCGACTTTGTGGCGAAGGTCAAGAACCCCGGCAGCACCGAAGATCTGTTGGCCGCCTTCGACGCAGCCGCAGCCGGCCCCATGGCAGGCATCCTCAACGTCAGCCGAGAACCCCTGGTCAGCATCGACTACAAGGGCAATGCCTTCAGCAGCACCATCGACGCCGAGTTCACCGCATTCTACGGCGACCTGGTAAAAGTTGTCACCTGGTACGACAACGAATGGGCCTACAGTGTCCGGGTTACCGACCTGGCTGCCTACATCGCTTCCAAAGGCATCTAGTTTCGTGTATCGGGTGTCGGGTGTCGAGCGACGAGTCATCGTCTCTGAATCGTCGCCGACACCCGACACACTGATACCACCCAAAGGTGTCTTCCCATGCCCAAACAGACCATTCGTGACATCCAGTGGCAGGGTAAGCGCGCCCTGGTTCGGGTCGATTTCAACGTACCCCAAGACAAAACCGGGGCCATCACTGACGACGCCCGCATCCAGGCCGCACTACCCACTCTGAACTACCTGCTCGACCACGGCGCAAGCCTGGTATTGATGAGCCACCTGGGCCGCCCCAAAGATGGCCCAGACCCCGCATACTCCTTGCGCCCCGTGGCCGAACATCTGGCCATACTGCTGGGCCGCCCCGTGCGTCTTGTCGACGAAACGGTCGGCCCAAAAGCCGAGGCCGCTGCCCAATCGCTGAAACCCGGCGACGTGCTGGTGCTGGAAAACACCCGCTTCGACAACCGAGAGACCAAGAACGATCCGGCTATGTCGGCCCAGTTGGCAAAGCTGGGCGATGTCTTCGTCAACGATGCCTTTGGCAGCGCACACCGGGCACATGCCAGCACCGCCGGCGTTGCCGAACGCCTGCCAGCCGTGGCCGGTTTTCTGATGCAAAAAGAGCTGGACTATCTGGGCGATGCGTTGACAAATCCCCAGCACCCCTTTGTTGCCATTCTGGGCGGGGCCAAAGTCTCCGACAAGATCGCGGTCATCGAACAACTGCTGGACAAGGTGGACGCGATCCTGATTGGCGGGGGCATGGCAAACACCTTTCTGCGTGCCCAAGGCTACGCTACGGGCAAAAGTCTGGTGGAAGAAGAGGCACTGGATGTTGCCCGTTCTCTGCTGGCCCAGGGCGAAGATCGCATCCATCTGCCGGTGGACCTGGTGGTGGCGGATGCATTCGCCGCCGACGCTGCCCGAAAGACAGTGGCTGTCGATGCCATCCCCGATGGCTGGATGGCCCTGGACATTGGCCCGGCCTCGATTGCCCACTTTGCCAACCGGCTGGCCGGTGCCAGCACAATCGTGTGGAATGGCCCCATGGGGGTCTTTGAACTTCCGCCATTTGCCGCAGGCACAAACGCCATTGCCGAAATTCTTGCCAGCCTGCCCAATGCTATCACCATTATCGGCGGGGGCGACAGCGCAGCCGCGGTGCGCCAAGCGGGGTTGGACGACAAAATTTCCCATGTGAGCACAGGCGGTGGGGCCAGCCTGGAATTTTTGGAAGGCAAAGTGCTGCCCGGCGTGGCAGCAATCAATGATCGAAAGTAAACTCTACCATGTCATTTCTCAAACGAATTGCCTCGCTCTTCACCGGCAAAGCTGGCAGCAATAGTCGAAATTTGTCGATCTATGTTCTCAGCACCCGCTGCAACGAACCGCTGAGCGCCGAAGTAGACACCCTGAACGCACTCAGTGGCAGCGATGACAGCGATAGCGCCTATTACACCCGCAAAGTTATTCAGGGTACGGGCCAGAAGCGCTGTTTTGCCCAAGTAGAGGTCGAGCTTTGGTTCGACAGCGGGCGCGCTTTGGTGCGTCACGCTGTCAGTGGCGGGCGTTGGCTCACAGCCGACGAATACGACGCTGAGATGGAGCGCTTCAATGCACCTCCCCCTGAAGATGAAAATGCACAAGATGGGAACACGGCGGGTGACAAAGAGGCGAATACGGGCGGGTCGGGTGGATTTGGTTAAATTTGAGGCGTGAAACGTGAGATCGGGCAATGATCTCACGTTTCGCGCTTCGTTGGCACGAAACCCCGAAGTGGTATTGCCACTTTTCAGAGCAAACGGAGCAAACTTTATGCGTAAACCAATGATGGCCGGGAACTGGAAGATGAACAAGTCGGTTTCCGAGGCAACCGCCCTGGCAAAAGAGATCGCCGAACTCACTTCCGGCTATGCGAATGTGGATCGGGTCATCTGCCCGGCTTTTATCTGCCTGCCCGTGGTGCAGTGGAATCTGAAGGATTCGCCTATCCAATTGGGCGCGCAAAATTGCCACTGGGAAGAGAGCGGGGCTTTCACCGGCGAAGTGAGCGCGGCCATGTTGGCCGGATTGGTCGATTATGTGATCATCGGCCATAGCGAGCGCCGCCAGTTTTTCGGTGAGACCGACGAGTCGGTCAACGCTAAAATTGTTGCCGCGCTGGCCGCAGGGTTGACACCGATTGTCTGCTGCGGTGAAAGTCTGGAACAAAACCAGGCTGGCGAGACCCAGAGTTTTGTCAGCGGCCAGGTGCGGGGCGCGCTGGTTGGCCTTAGCGCTGAGCAGGTGCAATCGCTGGTATTGGCCTACGAGCCGATTTGGGCGATTGGCACTGGCCTGGCCGCCACTGCCCAACAGGCTGGTGATATTTGCGGCAAGGTGGTGCGGGCCACGGTGCAAGAACTCTATGGGGCCGCTGTGGCCGGGGCCACCCGCGTCCTGTATGGGGGCAGCACCAAACCGGGCAATATCGCCGAGATTATGCAGCAGGCGGACATTGACGGTGCGCTCATCGGCGGCGCAGCCCTGGATGGCAAGAGCTACGCCGAGATGGTGCGCATCACAAGCGAAGTCTATGCGGCGTAGGCAACATACATATCAACAAAGAGAAGCCCGCGGCCGAGATGGCCGCGGGCTTCTTTTTTGATCCAGGATGCACATCGACGGCGCTGATGATTCGGCGCACAAAGCATTTGCTCTCCTCGCAATCAGGTACATAGTCCCAAAGGGTTTTGGTGCGCTGCCTGGCTGCGTGGATTAGGTCCTGGCGGGCGACACGGGACCTGACATCATTTTCCTGTCCAACTCTCCTTGTGTCGCATGTACAATCTCATCCAGGCTCGTTTGGGCTGTTTCCCAGGGAAGTTGTTCGTCCAAAGTTGGCGGCTCGACATCTAATGAGCGCAGTATCTGCTGGCTGTGGGTACGGGTCTCGTGGGTGGTGGCAGGATGCTGACAGGCCAGGTATAAGAGTTCCCTGGCCTCTACCTGCTTGCCCTCAGCGACATACAATTCCCCAATGCTTACCAGAATATCCAGCACATCCGGCGGGGCCTGCATATCTGCCTCTGCACTAAGAGCCTCCGCCAAATAACTCCGCGCATTCACCCAATGTTTACCCAGGATTTCCACTCGGCCCAGTCCCATCAGTGCCAGCGGCACAGTACGCAGCCGCCCGATCTTTCTGGCGATGATGAGGGATCGACTGAAATAATCGCGCGCGACTTTTACCTCACCGGTCTGTACAGTCGTAAGACCCAACTCCAACAATAAATCCGACTGGGCTGGAAGATCGCCAGTTTCGCATGCAATAGAAAGTCCCTGGTGCAGAATAGTCATTGCCTCCTCTGGCTGGCCTTGTCCACGCGCCACAGGTCCTAGAAAGAGAAGCACGTGTGACTGATAATTGTATTCGCTTACAGCCAGCGCATTCTCAAGAATGGACCGGGATTCCGGATAGCGTCCCTGTTTCGTAAGAACTCGACCCAAACTCCGACTCATTCCTTGATCCCAGTGGAACCGATCCAAGAATCTACTAGTCAAACGTATTACTTCTTCTGCATCGTTGTAGCGTCCCAGGCGATCGTAAGCCATTGCCAAATACATATACGTATTCGCCACGCCAGGGTGATGTTCGATGGCTTGATAAGCCGTCAACGCCTCCTGGTAGAACGCCTCTGCTTTCGCAAATTGTCCAGTTGCGTAACGAGCAAAACCAAGTAATGAGAAGAGATGGGCACAGGCTATATTGGCCGGATGTTCGCCGTTCTGATGGCTTTCGAGTAAAGAACGATTTCTGAATGTGCGCGGGATCGCCCGCTGGATACCGCTCAAATCAATTTGATTTTCGCCCAGCACATACAGCATCTTAACCAGCACTGTCTGAATGGCAATTCGTTCTTTTTCCTCTTCCTCTTCAGGTGGTACTGACTCCAAAATCGCGTGTACTTGGATCACCGTTCGTTCAATGTGGGGCAATAATCCCGGAATCCCCTGACCATCCCTCATTACATAATTGGATTCGTCAATCTGCCTCAGAGCGGTCCAATTTCGCTGGGTAAGAGCCGTATCCCAGGCCAGTCTCAGGTTTTCCACCTCAGCTGCGGGTAAACTGACCTCAACGCTTCTCTTGGTCGGAGCCATTGCGGCATAAAACAAGCAATGACGTCGCAAGATTTCCCCAGCCGGTTCGCCCGTCTCGCCGTGCAACTTTTCCCGCGCGTATTGGTGGGCCAGGGCGTGCATACGATAGCGCCCATCACTGGTCAATCGAATCCAGGACTTATCCAGCAGCGCAGAGAGTTCCAGCAGTGACGCATCGGCCACTGCTTCGGCTGCTTCACGGATAAATCCATTACGAAAGACGGATAACTGGCGCAACACAGAACGCTCTCGTTCGGGCAAAAGCTGCCATGCCGAATCGAAGACCGCGTGAATGCTGCGGTGACGTTCTGCCACATTGCGGGCTGGAGAAGCCAGAAAAGTGATACTCTTTTCGATCTCGGCTGGAATCTGTGCAATGGGCAATACCCGCACCCAGGCCGCGGCCATCTCCAACGCCAAGGGCATCCCGTCCACCAGATGGCAGATGCGAATCACCGGTGCTAGAGTCGCCTGATCCAAGGCAAAGCTGGGCTGTAGTCGTTGGACGCACAGGGCGAAGAGATGCAACGCGCTATAGGAGGAGACCAACCCTTCCATTGGAATAGTCGTGTCCGCGGGGTAGGTCAGAGTACCCAACGATAAGAGCCACTCCTCGCGCAGATTCAGCCGTTCACGGGTCGTGACAAGCATATTGATCGGTGGGCAGGTGTGCAGCAGTTCTGCCACCAATTCAGCAGCAGGAAGCACATCCTCAAAATTATCCAGAATCAGCAGGCACTTTTTGCTACTCAGATATCGGAGCAGTTGCTGGCGAGCAGAGCTTCCCTCATTAGGTGCACCCAGTGCCTTGAGAATGGCAACGGGCGCCTGCTCCGGCGATTCTAATCCGGACAGAGAGACAAGCCAAACCCCATCCGGAAAACGTCCAGCCTCGGCTCTGCCCGCTTGCAGAGCCAGAGTCGATTTGCCCATGCCGCCCGGACCTACAATTGTGAGCAAACGCGCCGTTGGGTCGGCCAAGTGTACGGCAATTTGGGCTAATTCTGTCTGGCGGCCCACAAAGTAGTTCGATGCTGGGGGTAAATTGCCAGCGGGTAAGGAAACCACTGTAGCTGACGCAATTTCATCGGGATCGGTTTCGGGGTCTTTCTGAAAGGGCTGCGGGAAACGCCGGTTGCGAATCTGCGCGTAGAGTTCGGTCGTCTCAGCGTCCGGCTCGACGCCGATCTCCTCCCGCAGGGCCAGCGCACAGCGGTGGAACTGGCGAATGGCCGCTTCGTACTGGTCGGTCCAGGTGTAGAGTTTCATTAGGGCGCGGGTGGCTGGCTCGTGGATTGGGTCCAACGCCAACCAACGCCGAGCGTGGCCGATGGCGGCCTCATACCCCTTCCGGGCAATCCCCAGTGCGACCAGCGCTTTCAGCGCTTCGGCAAGAGCCTGGCGCAGTCCCTCTGCCTGAAAAAACTGCCAATCGTCGAACTGTGGACTGTCGGTCAAAGAAAAGCCCTGCAAGAAGTCATCTCGGTAGAGCTGCAGCGCGGCCTCCAACGAAACCACACAGGCGTCACAATATTCGTCCGTCGAGTGCGAATGAGCGCGCCACAGGCTCAAATGTTCCTGAAATGCCGCCACATCTACCCGTACGTCGTCACCAACAGCCAGAAGAATCTGATCCCCGTTCGTGATCAGCCAATCCCCGCCCAGCGCTTTGCGCAACGACCAGAGCAAATAACGTAGATTGGCCCGCGCCCGCGTCTGATCGCTCTCCGGCCACAGAAGCGTGGCCAGCGTGTCCCGGCTCTGCGCGCTGCGCTCGACAGCCAAGTAGGCCAGCATTGCCATCGCTTTGCGTTCACGCAGGATTTTCTCTTCCCCGTCAACGACAATCTGGGGCGATCCCAACAGCGCCAGCCGTAGTTTCCCCACTGGCAAACCTCCTTTCCAACACCCGATTTCTGCCATTATCACATAGCGCCTGTACAAATTCAACACTATTTTAAGGGTAAAGCGTTTGTGGGATCGTTTGTTGACCCGATCCCCAACAAACGCATGCCCAGTCATGCCCCCAGCCGCGCCACAGACGCGCACTGCCTATCCTGAAATCGACATACAAGAATCCGACTTTTCAGGCGAGGAGATAGGCAGTATGGTACAGGCGCAACGTATATTTGTGATGATGGCAATTTTGATCGCCTTGGCCGCAACGGAGACGGACGCGCAAACGAGTGCAACACCCCAACCCGCGTTGTTGGGCCATCTGGGCGGCCCCAGCCTGGCAGTTGCCGTGCAGAATTCCTACGCCTATCTCGCGCTAGGCCACGAACTGGCAGTCATCGACATTTCGGCACCGGAAGACCCCAAACGGGTTGGCTATACGATTTTGCCTGCCTATGATCTGGCCGTGCAGGGCAACTTCGCTTATGTGGTTTCCAAAGACGGTGTTCGTGTTGTGGATATCGCCGATCCTCGCAACCCCCATACCGTCGGCCAACTGCCTGTCACCCATCCAGCCCTGGCTGTTGCAGTGCAAGACGATCTGGCTTACATCGCCAACGAACGGGGCGGCCTGCTGATTGTGGACATTTCCGATCCCCGTTCGCCTCGACAAATCAGTAGAGTTACGGTAAAAACGGCCTGGGATGTGGCGATCAGCGGCCATTATGCGCTGGTGGCGGGCAACTACAACGGCCTGACAATTGTGGATGTGGCAAATCCTCGGCAGCCGGAAATCGTGGTCCTCTTAGACTCACCCAAACGGGCTGTCGCTGTCGCCGCGCAAGATAATCTTGCCTTTGTCGCCAGTGACAGCACCGGACTGCACATTCTGGATATTTCACAGCCCGCGCAGCCGGTGGAGATCGCTCAGATGTTAGGGCCGGGCTGTGCCTGTGGGCTAGCGCTGGATGGAAATCAGGTCTATGTCAGCGGGGAGAGCAAAGGAGTTTGGGCCGTGGACGCATCTCTACCGAAAACGCCCGTACTGCTTGGCCTCTATATGATGGAAGGGATGGCGATGGGCTTGACTACCTGGCACGGGCATCTCTACGTGACCGATGGTGAAGGGGGGATGCATATCGTAGACGCTTCCCAACCAGAGCAGATGGCCGAAATCGGTTTTTATTATTCGGCTGGCTCGGTGTGGAATGTGACTGTCAGCGGCGACTATGCCTATCTCTCGGCCAAATGGAACGGCGATTTTCAGATTGTGGATGTCGCCAACCCGGCCCAACCCATAACCCTCGGCTCACTCCACACACCGGGACAAATCTGGCAGATTGCTGTCGAGAATGGACTAGCCTATCTGGCCGACTGGAATGGTTGGTTGCACATTGTGGATGTCACCGACCCAAACACGCCCGTTCCGTTGGGGACGCTTGGCCTGCCGGGGGATGTCTATGGC
>JAHEML010000126.1 GCA_024643705.1 Caldilineaceae bacterium
TCGATCAACGGGTGGTGGACATCCGTTTTATGAACGAAGAGGGGCTAAACCAGAGCAGGGCCACCGAACGAAATATTGAACGCATCTTTCATCGGGAGGATTTTCGCCGGGCCTATTTCCAAGAAATCGGGCGCATCGACTACGCGCCCCACCCCGTAGAAAACTATATCGAAGACTTTTTGCAGCGGGTCGATGCGCCCCGTATTCGGTCCGCCGAATTCACCCTTGTTGTAGATTATTCCCACGGCTCCGCGGCAGATGTACTCTCCGTCCTCCTTAACCGTATCGGTGTCGAAGTGCTGCCCCTCAACGCGATTATCGACGAGACAAAGCTAGCGATCCTTCGAGACCGCTTCCAGATCGATCTGCAACGCATGTCCAAAATTATGGGTGTTTTGGCCGCCAGTGTTGGGGTAAAGCTGGATGTGAGCGGGGAGAAGATCTTCGTGGTGGACGAGCGGGGGCAAGTTCTGGACAACCTGACTACATCTCTGCTGATGACCGAACTTGCACTCTATGCAAATCCAGGCCAGACAATTGTCTTGCCCATCACTCTGCCTAATGCTTTTATGACCGTGGCTAAATGGCATAACGCGTCAGTCATCTTCGCCAAAAACGACTTCCGGGACATCATGCAGGCCGCGGCCAAGCCCAATATTCTCCTGGCCCTGGATGGTACTGGTCAGTTTCTTTTCTCCGATTTTTTACCCGCACCGGATGGGCTGATGGCAACCGTGCGCCTCTTGGAATATCTGGCCGTGCGGGGGATGAAGATCAGCGAAGTGACAAGCTATTTGCCTCACTCTTTCATGGCCCACAACCGCATCGATGCACCTTGGGAAATCAAAGGGGCGCTGATGCGCAAATTGAATCAGCAGTACAAAGGCGAAAATGTCATCACCATCGATGGTTTCAAAATTCGCCTTTCAACCAACGAATGGGTGCATATTGGCCCCAATCCGGATACACCACATGTGGATATCAGCGCCGAGGCCAGCAACAGCGAACGGGCAGCCCAGTTGGTAGACGGATATACAGATCAAGTCAAAGCAATCATCGACTCCATCCCCCGCACAGTGGCTGATGTGCAAATAGAGCGCAGATAAAGCAGTTTGTCCGGATAAGACGGAAAACGATAGAGTACAGCGATCATGACACCCAGCACCGTTCAATGGCAAGTGACAACCCACGGACCAGACCAGGCAATCGCCCTTGGTCGATGCATCGGTCAGGCTATCCAAACCAACCTCTTTATCGCTCTCTCCGGCGATCTGGGCGCGGGCAAAACCACCTTCACCAAAGGACTGGTCGCGGGGATGGGAATCCCGGCCCCTGTCACTAGCCCAACCTTTACCCTCATCAACGACTACGAAACCGAGCGCGGCCTGCAAGCCCGGCGCTTGGTGCATGTGGATGTCTACCGGCTGGAGACGGCCAGTACTGCTGAATTGGACGGGATCGGATTCTCCGATTTGATGGACGATTTGGAAGCACCGGACACCCCAGGGCTGCTGGTGCTGGTGGTGGAATGGGCCGATCGTTTAGGCCCCCTGCTGCCCCAGCATCGGCTGGATGTCATCAGCGCCCCCCATGCCGATGATCCTGATGCCCGCTTGGTTACATTGCGTGCTTGGGGGCTAACGGCAGAATCACTGCTACAACACTCGCAAAAGGCTTGGCGATGACCCAACCCTACGAAGTCATCCTGTTCGATATGGACGGCACACTCTTTGATTTGATTGGGTGTGAACGGGAGACCGTGGCCCGCTATCTGGCCCAACAGTGCCCCGGCTTGAGCAGCGCTGAAACCAATGAATTCCTGCGGGTCTATGCCAGCCTCAGCCCCAGCCATTGGGTTGCTGGGTTGGCAACCGACGCACCCCGCGAGAAGATAATCAACGATATTTTTGCCGCCGTGGTTGCCCAACTTGGCGTAAATTTGCCAGGAATGACCGATCCCGCCCTGATCTATTGGCGTATCTTTGCCACGGTTGCCGTGCTGGAAAAGGGCGCACGGGAGCTTTTAGATTCTCTGGCGCGCCACTATCGGCTGGGGATCATCACCAACGGCTTTCGCGACACCCAACGCCCCCGTTTACAGGCGGCTGGCCTGCTGCACTATTTCGCAACGGTTGTGGTTTCGGGAGAGGTCGGCTGGGCCAAGCCCGATCCACGCATTTTTGCCCATGCTCTCAACGATCTTTCCCTGGCCCCTGGCGCGGCGCTCTACGTGGGCGATTCCATCTCCCATGATCTGGCTGGGGCGGCCAATGCTGGAGTGGATTTCTGCCTCTACCGACCAGGCGGGCGCAATGGAGTCACACGGCCAGTCACACGGCCAGTCACACTGCCGCCCACCACGCGCCTGGTGACGGCGTTATCCCAGTTGGCAGTGCTTCTGGCCTAGTGCTATGATGTAGAGAGGATCGAGCGCAATATCGCTTGAAGAGACCATCGGGGATGTTTGTATGACGGTAGAATCAACGCCAATGCAGCCCACCGAACATATCAGGCAGATTGAGGTAATGGAGGTGGACGAACCACCAAAATTGTCAGTAGCAAAGGCGTTGGTGGCCGACTGGATGACACCGGACCCCTATACGTGCGCCGTAGACGCAACCCTGGCCGATGCCCGGGACATGATGGCCGAGTATCGCTGCCGTCGCTTGCCCGTGGTAGACGATGCAGGCCATCTCATCGGTATTCTCAGTTTGGGCGATGTACGCCAGGCGGCTCCGTCCAGTGTCTCCAGCCTCAGCCTCTTCGAGATCAACTACTTTTGGGCCAAGCTCCCCGTCAGTTCAGCCATGACCCTGGACCCGATCACCATTGCACCGGGCGATACAATCAAAGCGGCCTGCACCAAAATGCTCACCCACAAAATTAGCGGGTTGCCCGTTGTGCATGAGCAAAAAGTTGTGGGTATCTTTACCGAAACCGACGCACTCCGTTTTCTTGTCAGCATGGATTGATTGAAAAAATTGATCAAAAAAGAAGACGGATGCACCACCCCAAAATAGAACGCGGATGAAACGGAAAGAACGGATTCGCGCGGATTATCTCTGCTAACATCTGTCTCATCTGTGCCACCTGTGGTTGTTTTCAATCCTGGAGTCACACTCATGCATCGAATCCCTGTCCGCCAAATCATGCGTGCCCCGGTCATCACAATCGGCCCCGATGCCCTAGCCGCCGACGCCGCCGAGCTAATGGACACCCATACCATCCGCCGGATTCCTGTTGTGGATGACGATGGCTTTCTGGTCGGCATTGTCAGCGATTCGGACGTGCTGGAGGCCGAAACAGCAGGCAGCTTGCGCAGCAGCTACGAGCCTGGTGTCGAAGAAGAATGGCTTGGAGTCGACGAAATTATGACCCGCGAAGTGGTGTCGATTGGGCCAGATGCTACCGTGGGAGAACTGGTCACCGAGATGCTCCGTTACAAAATTGCTGGCGTTCCTGTCGTAGAGGCAGAGGGTGGCCCCAAGCGGCTGCGGGTGATCGGCATGGTGACAGAAACTGACATCTTTACCATGATCGCTGCGGCCTGGGCAGCCGAGCAAGCTACCCCGACCTAAAGTGCAAGAACTGCTCCCACTGGTCTGGCGTATCTACATCGGCTACAGCAAAGCCGGTTGATGGCACCGTTGCCACATCTTCGGCAGCACCTTTCAACAGAGAACGCGCCCCCTGGTCTCCTTCCAGCATCAAAAGCTCCCCAAAGTAGCTGCGGTCAAAAATGGCCGGAGCGCCCCGCATCGCGCCATCCACAGCCGTCGCCACCCGATCATGCCCCGCTCGCCAGGCCCGCCACAACCGCCGCAGGAGCGAGACTGGCACATTGGGCTGATCCACCGGCATGAACAGGGCAGCCTGGCAGGCCGGTTGCAGATCGCGCACAGCGGCACAAACACTCGATGCCTGCCCTGTCTGCCAATCCGGGTTATAGATCACCCGCAAGCGCCCCACCTGTGCCCCAAACTGGGTTGCTGGTACGGCAGATAGAGCCACTTCTACCTCCTTGGCATACGCACCCAGCACAACCAACGTCTCGGTTGCCCCGCTTGCCAAAGCTAGGCGCGCCGCCCGCACAACCAGGGCCTCGCCCTCAAGTTCCAATAGCTGCTTGGGGCGGCCCATCCGGCTGGCAGAACCAGCGGCCAACACCACTGCGGTCGTGGGCCCCCAACGTTCCCCCACAGGAGTCTCGTCCTGCAGGCCCACCTTACCCAAAAGGGAAGACGCCCCCTGCTCCGCCAGCAGACGGGCGATCAACCGACCCGCCAGCTGGCAGGTCGGGTTGTCGGCTTTGTTGATCAGCGGCACAAAGCGCGCCGCAGACGCGCGCCCCTTGGCCCCGCCCTGGGGATCGAGCAGCAGCCGGGCCGCCATTGCGGGGGTGAAGCGGGTGGCGGGATCGGCCACACCCAACAGCGGACGCAGAAGCTCCGGACGGTGGGCTGTGGTTGTGTCCAGGGGCTTGCCGATGGTATCCAGCCCAAGCACGGGCACGAGCAGATTCGTTGCATCGGCAAGAACCGGTTCGTGGGGTGCGGGTGCTTTGACCGCACGCCGGGCACTGCCGTCGGCTTCTACCAAAATGGCGGCCACATACAGCCCAGGCGCGGCCTGGGCCAGGGCATCGACAAGATGGGGAGCAAGACCGGTGGCTTTGGGCAGCTGATCGTCGGAGATGAGCAGACACTGGTTGTGGGTCTTCAACATCTGTTCCAGTGCGTCCCAGTCTATCTGCTGATCCTTGACCAGCAGATAGGCAGGCGACAGACCAATCTGTTCGGCGGCAATGTGGGTGGTGGTGGTGGTCACAACCCGGTGGCCCGCACCGGCAATCTCGCCCGCCAGCCGAAAGATCGCGCTGCTTTTGCCCCCTGCCCCCACAAAGGAAACCACATCCGGGGCGGTGGAATCGAGCGAAAGGCGCAGAGCATGTGTCAGATTCATTGGGGTTCTACCCTTGCTTCACGGTTGGTTTTCTGGCTGGTTTCCCGGCTGGTTTCCCCGCGGTCTTCCCTGCCGCCTTCCCTGCTTGTATCACCGTTTCTTTCACGCCAGGCAAGCCACAGTCCCCACAGGGTCAGCACCACATCCCGCACGCGAAAAAGCAGCACCAGTCCCAAACCAAATGCCGGATTCAGCCCCAAGCGCTGGGCAGCGATCACCTGGCTGGCTTCCAGCGCGCCCAGGCCCGCGGGGATGGGGAGCAAAATGGCGATGCGGGCGGCCACCACAAAGCCGATAATCTGGGCTGCATCCAACCGTAGCCCGATCAGATAGGTTGCCAGCCAGTAATCTGCCAGCAAGACGGCCCAATTGCCCACCGACACAAGCGCGCCCAAAACAATAATCCGGGGGTTTTGGCGCAAGCTCGTGTGGATGTGGGTTTCGCTTTGGCGCATGGGCACAACCAGACGGCTGTGAATGGGCGTGCGCCATGGTTGCGGCAGCCATGCCAGGGAACTTTCGGCGGCCCGGGTCAAGAGATTCCCCCGCCACCACAGAAGCAGCAATAGAAGAAGAACCAGTGCCAGGGGCAACAACGCCAGCAGAGCTGTGCGCATCCCTGTGCGTATCTCTGTGCCCGTGCCAAAAGAGCCAACCCAAAGCGTGTAGATTACCCCCGCGGCCAGAAAAGCCAAATTCACCGTCAACTCGAGCAGGCGATCCAATGCCACGGAGGCAATGGCCGGAGCCGCCGGCACGCCAGATCGACGCATCAGCAGGTAGACCTGGGCCGGTTCGCCGCCGAATTGGGGGCCAGGTGTGAGAAGGCTGACCGTGGCCGCAATCATCCGGTAGACGGCCACACGGCCAAAAGGCAGATGCACCCCCATGCCCCGCAAAAGCAGCCACCAGCGGTTGGCAAAAAGAATGGCAATGGCACAGTTGGCGGCCAGATAGATGAGAATGGGTGTCGGGCCGAGACGGCGCAGCAGATCCAGGCCGTCGACCCAATTGACCTGCCGGGCAAAGAGCCAGAAGAGCAGCACACCCAGCAGAAGAGTGGCGGCGTTTTGCCAAAGGCGCGGGGGGCGTCGATTCACGAAGCGTCTTTCGGTGTGGGCACACGCACGCCAGCCCGCCGCCGCAGCAAACGCTCGTCGGGCGTCCATAATGCCAGGCTTCCATTGCCCAAAACGATCAGCAGCAGGCCCACGGTGAGCAGAAGCAGGGTTTGCGAGCTGTTACCCCATGCGATCAGATCAGCGCAGGCGAGGGCGATCAGTCCAATGGCAGCCAGGCGCGCCACAAATCCCAACAGGGCAGCCACACCTGCCAACAAGCCCAGGGCGATCAACAGAAGTGGGATGGGGGAAACGCTATCGACTATTCTCCACAGAACCAGGACGACCGCGGGCAGGCTTGCCAGGCGCAGCAGCAGGGGCAAGCGCTGAAAGATCACTCTTTTCAGGCGGGCATGCCAGAACATGTAGCCTGGGCTGGTGGGTTGCAGCCAACCGATCACCACCAGCCAATCCCGCAGAAAACTGGCCGCCACCATTCCCCCAAAAATAGCACCGCCGATGTAGGTGGCGGGCGGGTGGAAGACGGGCCAGAGGACAATTGCCATGAAACCCATGATCAGGCCGGCGGCGATACGTCTCTCATCGCTGGGCGTCATGGGGTGATTGGGCAACCCCAACCGATCGCGCCATTTCATCCCCCATAAAAAGAGGGGACGACTGACCGCCAGCAGAAGGATGATGCCGGGCAATTGACCGTATTGGACGGCCAAAGCCATGGCGATCAGGATGCCGATCCCGTCGAATTCGATGTCCAGGACTTCGCCCAGCATGGTTGTGTGATTGGTTCTGCGGGCCAGGTAGCCATCCCAATAGTCGGCGACGATGGCGACTGCGTAGAGAATGGCCGGTGCCCAATCCAGCAGGCCACCAGGGCGGGGGGCAAAGAGGAAACCGGCCATCAGACCATAAGCCGCTCCACGGGCCAATGTGACGCTATTCCCCCAGCCCAAGGTGGCAAATACTGGACTGGCTGGGGTAGGTCGGTTCTTGTGCAGATTTCGGCGCAGGACAATCAGTTCCACTACCAGGAGCAACCCGGCCAACAGAGTCCACCGCAGCGAATGGCCTGGGGTAAAGTGTCCACCCTTGGTCTGGGCCAGACCGATACCGCCCAGGATCAACACTGCGACATAGATGCCCGCAACCCACCACCATTGGTGCTTCAATCGGGCTTGGGGCTGGTCGGGTTGCCGGGCGGATTGTTGGGCCGATTTCTGGGCAGATTGTTGAGCCATGGGCAGGTCATTCTGGCGTATAAAACGGGTGGGCGACAACTGGATCGGGTGAACCCATTATAATCGTTCGTGATTGTAGGTTGAAATGGCTTGCCGCCTATCCTCATGCAAATCGGCCTTGCATCGGGGCTTCTCTTTCAGTACACTGTATCCTAGGCAGATTCACTAGCTGACACAGTTGTCCGGCCCCAGGCCGGACTTTCTTGACAGAGCTATCCATCAAGGAGAAAAGACCCAATGACTGAAAAACGTGCCCGTGTGGGGTTGAGCAAAGGCGATGACCGGCGTCGGACTGTATACGCTGCTCTGGATTTGGTGCGGAGCGATGTCGAGTCGCGCGTGGCCGAGCAGGTGATGCTCAAACCCAATTTCCTGTCTGGCAAGAATCAGTTGGCTTCCAGCCATGCGGATGCCATGCGCGGGGCCATCGACTTTCTGCTCAGTACGCCCAAACCACCCTCCGAAATTTTGATTGCCGAAGGTGGCAACGAAGATTACCCCGGCCAGGCGTGGGATGTCTTCGGGTATCATGCCCTGGCCGCAGAATACCCCGTGAGCATTCGGCTGGTAGATTTGAACAAGGAGACGAATTGGGTGGAAACCCCCATCCTTTTGGCCGACGGCAGCGAGACCATTGCTCGGATGCCCAAAACCGTGCTGGATTGTCCTTGCACCATTTCGGTGGCTATTCCCAAGACCCACGATGTCTGCGTGGTGACCCTGGCCCTGAAAAACATGATCATGGGCACAATCCACAAGCCGGACCGGGTAAAGATGCATGGGTTCCCCAACCATGCGTCGCGGATTTTGCCCGACGAAGCCCAGGTATTGAACATCAACCTGATCCGCCTGGCCCGTTTCCTG
>JAHEML010000884.1 GCA_024643705.1 Caldilineaceae bacterium
GGAGAGAGATGGCAGCCAATTGCAAACCAGCAATCCAGCCTTCGGTGCGCCGTCCCAGTACTTCCAGGTCGGTGGGCGACAAGCCCAGGACGTTGATCTGATTGAGCAAAATGGCAGTTTCTTCTGCCGAGAATATCAGATCCTGGGCACGAATTTCGTTGGCTTGCCCGCGGGCAAGCAGATGTGCAACCGGAAAGGGAGGGTCGGCGCGACTGGCAACGACCAAATGTAAATTAGGCGGGCTGTTATCAAGGAGAAAGGTGATGGATTGGTGAATTGACTGGGTGTTGATGAGATGATAGTCGTCGAGAACCAGTGCAATTTGCTGCGGAAGGGAGGCGATGTCGTTGATGAGAAATGTCAGTGGAATTTCAAATGAGGCTGATTGAAGCTGGTTTTGCGCGGTTTGTCCAATCTTGGCCTCGATGCCTTGAAGGGCGGCGATAAGATAGGCTAGGAAACGCGCCGGGGCATTGTCATTTTCATCCAAAGATAACCAAGCAATTGGCCGAGTGTTTTGTCCGAGCCAGTCGCTGATCAGTGTCGTCTTGCCAAAGCCGGCCGGGGCGGAGACTAGGGTGAGTTTGCCATGCAGCCCTTGGTTCAGTTTCTCGATCAGCCGGGGGCGGGTTACAAATTCATTGCGCGTGGCTGGGATATAGAGTTTCGTTTGTAGAAGCGGTATATCCATAGTCATTGGCCGTGAAGCTGCTACGGTTCAAAAGCCGAAGCAGTCGATTCCTGAGTGAAATTACCCCATCTCACCCCGATGGAGCTAACCGGATTCCCTGCGATTACGCCGCAACCGGCATTCGTTGAAAAAAGTCGCACCATCGTTGTGGCATGAACAAGCCCTCACACTACGGTTCGGGCCAGGTGACCAGAGTATACCCACTTCTCATAGTTTCGACAATCAGAGATCAATGGGTCCGCTCTAGCCGGGGTGGACCTGACGAATCTTTAACCGGCGAAGAAGACCTGCGGCGTGCTGGCGAGGATTGAGGCACGGCTGGGGAAGGTAGCAGGGAGATGGGTATCCTACAACATCGGGTTCGGCGACGCACGCCCCTATTGAGTCCTGGATTTGGTTTGCATGAACGCGTAAAGTAATCCAATGCCGATAAGCATGGCTCCCAGGCCGCCCACAAATAGCCAGGTGCCGGGTTTGGCTAAATCAAACTCATGCCAGGCCCGGGCTGTAGCCCCAAGTATCAGCAGGATTGAAAAGCCCTGTGACTCAAGAATAATGCGTGCGGCACTCCACCGCTTGTCAAAGGCAACACCCAAACCTACCACACCAGGCAACGCAAACATTGCACCCATCACACGAGCAGTCAATGGCGTAATCGTCCACGGCCACACGCCGATAATCAACGACGGTGTGAGAAAAAGAAGCACTCCTGTGCCAAGGGTAATCACACCGATAGCGCCGATAAGTAACCTTGTTAAACGCGGAATGAAGATATCCTGGCGATCTATTTGACTAAAATCCTGCCCACGATTACGCAGCCAGACAACCAACACAATAAACGGGGTAGTCCAATACAGGCCGACCCACGCGTAAAACGAAATGTGGCTGTGATTGAATCGATCCCAATGCAAGATTGTTGCAATGCCTAACAGCGACGCAAAAGTCATAACCGGCAAAAAGCCAATCTTGACCTTATGCCACTGCCGGGTCAATAGAACCTTTGTAAAGAAATAGATTCCCCCGGCATAAGCTGCACCGAGCATCATCGCTGACATCGTTGGTTGGATCTTCCACGCGAACAAGACTCCGGTATCCTGTGGAAAAAGATAGAGGATACCAAAGGCCACGACCAAGAATGGAATGACCAGCGCCGCCACCCACCGGGTTTCTGGCAGAATTCTATCACTGAGGTTTGCTTTTATCATTTGCCCCCCCATATACACATCTGCTCCACGCATGAGATTGCCCAATTGTGCTTTTCTTCGCCGCTATCTGCACTGACTTTCAAGCTATATTTGCACATTCAGTATAGCAGAAGTGTGGGCAGAATCTACCCCTTTGATCGCATCATCATGCCTTCGAAATTGTATTCCCCACGGGTGCAGGTGGGGAGGGTGGCGCGGTGGGAGGCGTTGGAATTGCCCGCCCTGGCCGGGGTGGACTTGACCAGCCCCGAACCGGTGGAGGAGACCCGCGGCGTGCTGGCGGGCGATGGGGATGGAATGATGGGTCTCAGCATCTGAAGATACGGCAAAACGTAGGCCAACCC
>JAHEML010000127.1 GCA_024643705.1 Caldilineaceae bacterium
GTCAGATAGGCAAAGCCTGTCAGCAGCACAAAGAAGAGGATGACGATGCGGATGATTGGAAATACGACTAAATTGAGCCAGTCCATACGGGCTTCCTCAGAGTTAAATTTCTCGAATCAGCATCAAACAAACGGACACGGATTTGCACGGTTTGTTTGGATTTTTACGGATTCTTCTACCCGTTCACTTGATTTCGATACGGCTCGAAGACTCGCCTACTCAATCAGCGCTCACTGGTCTGACGCGCAACTGACACCACTACAAATTACGCAATACGCACTACGCACTACGCTTTTTCGACCTTCACCCGCTGCACAACACTCCCGTTCAACAGCGCACCCACCGGCGCGCCGGGTAGGCTTTCGGGAATCCAGGCGCTGCCGGGCTGGACTTGCGCATCCACCCGCACAGAGAGGGAAAGGGAGCCTTCCGGGCTGCTCACCGAAACCGCCGCGCCTTCGGCCAGGCCGAGCTTCTCCGCATCCACTGGGCTAAGACCGACGACGGGACCGATAGTTACTCCGTCCAGCTTTTCCGTGGCACCAAAGAGTGTGCCCCCGTCGAAGAGAACCGTCCCTGTGACTAAAGTCAGCGGATATTCTTTGCTGCCCTTCGCCACTTTCTGGCGTACTTCTTTGAGTTCCGGCTTACCCTTCAGCGCTAAGGCATCCCATTGCAAACCTTGATCACCCAAGGCATCCCAGGTCAATCCCCGGTAGATGGGTGCAGCTTTGGCGATTTCTGCGCCCACGGCTTTGGCGTCGGTGTAGCTCCACTTGGCTCCCAGCTTTTGGGCCAAATGGCTGAGAATTGCCCAATCTGCCGCGGCCCGGCTCTGGGGCGGGGTGACGGCTTTGGGTGCACGCTGCACCCGTCGTTCCAGATTGGTGAAGGTTGCGTCTGTTTCGGACCAGCCCAGCGCGGGCAGCACCACATCGGCCTTCTTGGCCGTCTCGGTCAGGAATAACTCTTGAACGACGAGCAAGTCGAGCTTGTCGAGGCTCGCTGCCCAGTCCGGGCGTTCGCTGGCCGGGTCTGCGCCCATCACATAGAGCGCCTTGACGCCGCCGTCCAGCATCTGTTTGTAGCTTTTACCAGCGGCGGTGGGCAGTTTGCATTCCCACAGATTTTCCAGCCGTTTGACCGCATCTGCGCTGTTGAGGGCGGCGTGGCCAGGCAGCCGGTCGGGCAGCAGGCCCATATCCCGTGCGCCCTGGCTGTTGGCGTCCAGCCCCACAAAGGCCAGCCGATCGGCGTGGCCGGTGAGAAAGGCCAGATTCGCCAGCCCATCGCGGATGGATGCGCCGTCGCTGCCACGCGCCGCCTGAGGACCGTAAATAATCAGCGCTTTCTCGCTTTTTGCCAGCAGAGCTGCGGCAGCTTTGACAGCCGCCACATCCGTGCGGCAGAGATCACGTAAAGCACGGTCATCGGCTTCATCGGTCCACTTTTTCACATCGGCCAAATGGGAGGTGGCCGCGCTGTTCAGCCCCTCTTTTTGCCCCGCCGCGGCCCGCAACAGACCATTGAGCAGCGTAGCTTCGGTTCCAGGCTCGTAGGCCAGATAAGGCCCATTGTAACGGGTGAGTTCAATCTTGCGCGGGTGGGCGATAATCAACTTGGCTCCGCCCTTTTTCACGGCGCGCTTCAGGTGCAGGTCGAGAATGGGCAGTTCCTCGCTGGGGTCGATGCCAAAGAGGAAAATTGTGTCCACTTGGGGGTTCGGCCCGTATTGGGGCTTCATCACGGCGGTCAATGCGGGCAGACCAGTTGTGCTGGCGGCCACGTCTGCGCCGTCCCGGTGGTCGATGTTGTTTGTGCCAACAACGCTGCGGAAGAGCCGTTGCAGGGCGTAGTTGCTTTCGTTGCCGATTTTAGCGCTGCCAATCGCACCAATGGCAGAAGCGCCGTGCTGCTGCTTCACCGCTTGCAATTTCCCGGCGATGAAGTCCAGGGCCTCGCTCCACTGCACGGGGACGAGCTCGCCGTTCTTGCGCAGGAGGGGCGTTTCCAACCGATTTTCGCCGTTCACCCAGGCATGGGCAAAGCGCCCTTTGTCGCAGATCCACTGGTCGTTGACCTGCATGTTTTCCCGGCCCACAATACGGCGAATGGTGTGGGTGCGGGTGTCCACCCGGATGTTGCAGCCTACCGAACAATGGTTGCAGATGCTGGCCGTGCGCTCGATCTCCCAGGGGCGGTAGGAAAAACGGGAAATCTGGTTGGTCAGCGCACCCACCGGGCAGATGTCGATGATGTTGCCGCTGGTTTTGGCATCAACCGGTAGACCGTGCTGGGTGTCGATGACTGTTTCGTTGCCCCGGTTGTGCAGGCCCAATTGGGGCTTGTCTTCCCACTCTTCCAGGTAGCGGATGCAGCGCCAGCAGAGCACGCAGCGCTCTTGATCCAGGACGATCATATCGGAGATATCGTAGTTCTTCTGTTTGAGTCGTTTGGGTTCCACCAGTTGGCTGATTCCCGGCCCAAAGCGCAATGTCTGGTCCTGCAAGGGACATTCGCCGGCTTTGTCGCAGATGGGGCAGTCCAGCGGGTGGTTAAGCAGAATGAAGCCCAGATTGGCTTCCTGCACTTCCTGCACAGGCTTGGATTTGGTGTGAACGACCATGCCCTCGGCCACGGGGGTGGTGCAGGCGGTCATCAGCCGAGCGCCCCGGGGGCCTTCGATCTCCACCATACACATGCGGCAGCAGCCCACCGGGTCCAGCTTCGGGTGGGAACAGAAGACGGGTATCTCAATATTGGCTGTCTCCGCGGCGTCCACCAGCAGGGTGTTGGGCGCTACAGAGACCTGTTTGCCATCGATTGTCAGGGTTACGTTGTCAGCCATTAAGATTCGTTCCTAAGGAATAGAACGCGGATGAAGCGGATTGGGCAGATTTCCGCGGATTGTCTCGTTGTATGTCAGTCGGTATGTCAGTCGTCGCCCGCCACAAATTCATCGTGCAACACAATTCGCTCGCCCTGGGGTTTTTGCGCGATTTGGCGCAGTCCACTGGATTGATGGGTGTCGGGCCGGTAGATGGGCCGAATGGGAATCTCTTTGCCGATACCGCTGGGATTTGTTTCTTCGATATGGGCCAGAAATTCGTGGCGGAACTTCGCCAGATTGCTCTGCATACCCCACACAGAAGCTTCGCCAAAGGGGCAGAAGCTTTTGCCCGCAATATTGCGGGCGATATATTCCAGCAGTTCCAGGTCCTTCTCTCGTCCCTGGCCCTCTTCGATGCGCAGCATGATTTTTTCCAGCCACGCTCCACCTTCCCGGCAGGGGGTGCATTTTCCGCAACTCTCCTCCCGGTAGAAAGAGAGGGTGCGCCGGGCGATCTCCACCATGGAGAAACGCTCGTCAATCACAATCACACCGGCAGAGCCAAGGAGCGAACCAGCGGCGGCCACGCTTTCGTAGTCCAGAGGCGTATCCAACTGGTCGGGGGTGAGCAATTTCATCGAAAGTCCACCTGGGACGATCGCTTTGATCGACGCATCATCGACTTCCGGGCCACCGCCGTAGGTGTAGACCAACTCGCGCAAGGTGGTGGCATGGGGCAGTTCGTACAAACCGGGCCGCTTCACATTGCCGCTAAGACAGAAGATGCGCATCCCTGCGCTCTGTTCGGTGCCGTAGCTGCGATACCATTCCACGCCGTTGCGCATGACATGTGTGAC
Source organism: Caldilineaceae bacterium (assembly GCA_024643705.1). GTDB lineage: Bacteria > Chloroflexota > Anaerolineae > Caldilineales > Caldilineaceae > JACQGT01. The sequence continues at coordinate 3,688 of JAHEML010000127.1, forward strand.
GTTGCAGATCGATTCCACATTATTAACAATTGTGGGCTTGGCGTAGAGACCTTCCACCGCTGGGAATGGCGGTTTGAGGCGGGGCTGACCCCGGTAGCCTTCCAATGAGGAAAGCTGGGCGGTCTCTTCGCCGCACTCATATGCGCCCGCACCCCGGTGCATCACCACTTCCAACTTTTTGCCCGTGCCGAAGCAGTTGTCGCCCAGATAACCGGCGGCTTTGGCTTCGACGATGGCGGCCTGCATTCGGGTGTAGGCGAAATAGTATTCGCCCCGGATGTAAACGTATGCCTGCTCGGCTTCGATGGCGAAGGCACTCATAATGATGCCCTCGAGCAGTTGGTGGGGATCGTACTCCATCACCATCCGGTCTTTGAAAGTACCCGGCTCGGATTCGTCAGCGTTCACCACCAGATAGCGGGGGAAGACGCCTTTGGGCAAAAATCCCCATTTGACACCGGTGGGGAAGCCCGCGCCGCCCCGTCCGCGAATGCCGCTGGCTTTGATTTGCTCGACGACAGCCGCCGATTCCATTTCGCTCAACACCCGCTTGGCCGTGGCGTAACCACCATCGGCTTCGTAGCCAGCGAGGGTATGGCTATCGGCTGTTTTCACACGAGCCAGCAGATAACGCGGGTCCATGCCGCCGTGATTGTAAGGGCCAGCCGTGGCGCCGCTCTTCTCCGGGTCGCCTTCGGGAGTCCAACGTTCCAGGGTGGTAAAGCCCTTGCCCGCTTTGAGCAGATCGACGACTTTCTCCACGTCCTCGGCGGAGTCCAGATTTTCAAAGTAGCGAATCTGGCCGGTCTTTTGATCGGTTACGGCAGCCATTGGTGCTGTGCCGCAAGAGCCGAGACATTCCATGTGATCCAGGGCAAACTGGCCGTCGGCTGTCTTTTCGCCGTGATGAACGCCCAATGTCTCTTCGAAGTGGTGCATACACTGTTTGCTGCCCCGCAACAAACAAGGGACATTTGTGCAAACTTCCACGTGGTATTCGCCCTTTGGCTCCTCGTGGAACATGTTGTAAAAACCGACGACTGCCGAGACTTCTACCGGGGCGATGCCCAGCATGTCGGCCAATTCGTTCTGCGCGTCCACGGCGCAGTAGCCGAATTCCCGCTGGATGACGTACAACGCGGGCAACACCGCCGAACGCTGCCGACCAGCCGGATAGCGGGTCATGATTTCGTCGATTTCGGAACGCATCGCTTGAGTGAGCATGATTTATCTGTCTACCTCTCCAAGAACGATGTCAATCGAGCCGATATTTGTCACAATATCTGAGAGCATTTCGCCGCGGCTCATTGTGTTGATGGCGTAAAGATTATTGTAGCTCGGCCCATGGATGTGCAGCCGGTAGGGTTTGGCCGAACCGTCGCTGTAGACGTAGAAGCCTAGTTCGCCTTTGCTGCTCTCGATGCCGTGGTAGTAGTAGCCGGGGTTGACGTGAAAACCTTCGGTCATCAGCTTGAAATGATGGATGAGGGATTCCATGCTCAAATCCAACTCGGCTCTGGGCGGCGCGGTGACCTTGCGGTTGTCGGTTTTGAAGAGACCGTCGGGCAGGTTGGCGAGAGCTTGTGTGATAATGCGTAAACTCTGACGCATCTCCTCCATACGCACCAGATAGCGAGCATAGCCGTCGCCTTCGGTGTGCACTGGCACTTTGAAATCATAATTTTCGTAGCCACCGTAGGGCATATCCCGACGCAGGTCCCAATCCACGCCGCTGCCGCGGAGCATGGGGCCGGTTAAGCCCATTTCCATCACCTGCTCACGGCTCAGAACGCCGATTCCTTGCAAACGTTCTTTCCAGACAGCCTGATCGGTGAGCATCCGCTCGTAATCGTCGATTTTGCCGGGCATCTGGCGCACAAAGTCTTTCACGTGGGTCAGGAAGGCGTCAGGCAAATCTTGCCAGACACCGCCCACACGAATATAACTGACAGTCAGCCGTGCGCCGCAGACCATCTCGAAGAGATCGAGAATGCGCTCGCGTTCGCGGGTGGCGTACATCAACAAGGACATCCCGGTGCCGGAAACGTCCAGCACATGGGTGGATAGCCAAAAGAGGTGGGACGAAATACGCTGCAATTCGCCCATGATCACCCGGATGACCTGTGCCCGCTCTGGGATATCGATGCCCAGCATGTGCTCGATAGTCAGCACATAGGCCAAATTGTTGTTCATGCCAGAGAGGTAGTCCATCCGGTCGGTGTAATAGACAAAGTCTTTATAGCGTTTGTTCTCGCCTGTCTTCTCAAAACCGCTGTGCAAAAAGCCTAAATCTGGGTCGATGCTCACCACCCGCTCGCCGTCCAACTCCACCACAAGACGCAACACGCCGTGGGTGCTGGGGTGATGGGGCCCCATATTAATCACCATATTTTCCCGGCTCATGCCAGGGGGCATGTCGGGGGCATGGCTGAGCGCGGGCAGAATCTGCGTGCCCAGAGTCTCAAATTCCGGATCGTCCCAGGTCAGGCTGAAAGGGACTTCCTCGCCGCCCACGGGGATATGCTTTTGCAGGGGATGATTGGGCCAATGCTTGGGCATGAGAATGCGCCGGGGGTCTGGGTGACCGGTGTAGCTGATCCCCATGAGGTCGGCGGCTTCCCGTTCCGGCCATTCCGCGCCCTGGTAGGCGGCAGTCAGGCTGGGGATGCTGGGATGATCGCCGCCAGTGCAATCGGCCACCAGGGTGATGTGCTGCTTGCGGCTGTAAGAGCGCAATTGGGCCACGGATTGAAAGCGGGCTGCGTTGTTGCCGATGGGCAATTCGCTGCGGTCAAGACCAGTTACATCCACCAGGGATTCGTAGCGCAATTGGGGATCGTTCTTGAGAAACTGGGCAACCGCCACCAATTTCTCCGGCTTGACGTATAAAACCTGGTTTCCATTGTGCAACCCTGCGGCCAACACGTCTCCGCCAAACTGTTCGGCCACCCGGCTGGTATCGGGGCTTTCTCCGTTGGGCATGGGGGCCACGGCAGGGATTCCCGGCACATTTAAGCTGGAGAGAGTTTCGTAGGGACGCACGCGGGGTGATGTGTCTAACGGCATATTCTGTAAAACTCCGTAATAGAAACGTGATGCGTGACTTGCGCTGAGTTTATCGAATTGAACGTGACCAAACGTGAACAGTCGTGTTGAATCATAGGCGTTGTGTTTCACGTTTCGACGAGCAAATCAGGCAGGCGCCTGTTAGCCTACGCGCCCAAAGGCAGAATTTCTTCCACTGTTGGCGCAATTTGCTTGGGTTTGCGCCAGTCGTCGATGCTTTCTCTCGCCTGTTTGTCCCGCAGTTTTTCCAGGGCAAAGAGCAGCGCTTCGGGTCGGGGTGGGCAGCCAGGCACGTAGACATCCACGGGGATAATCTTGTCGACGCCCTGGATAATGGCGTAGTTGTTGAATGGGCCACCTGCGCTGGCACAGGCACCCATGGCGATCACCCACTTGGGGGCGGACATTTGATCGTAGATGCGTTTGATCACTGGGGCCATTTTGTTGCTCACCCGGCCAGAGACGATCATCAGATCGGCCTGACGGGGGCTGGCCCGAAACAACTCGGAGCCGTTGCGGGCGATGTCGTGGCGGGCTGTGCCGGTGGCGATCATCTCGATGGCGCAGCAAGCCAAGCCGAAAAGAAGAGGCCATGTGCTATTGGCCCGGCCCCAATTGATCAGACTATCTAATGTAGTTGTAACAATACCGTCGGGGGCTTTTTGTTCAATACCCATTATGAATTGCCTCGATTATGCGACATCCCAGCGAAAACGTGTAGCGTGAAACGTGAATTGATTCGAGCGATCTCACGTATTACGTTTCACGTTCCGACCATTCTGAAAGTCAGTACTATTTTGACATCTGGTACTTGCTATTCGCTCTAGTTCCAATCCAACGCGCCTTTTTTCCACTCGTAAATAAAGCCAACAATCAACACGAGCAGAAAAGGGGCCATTGCTACCAATGCAAAGACTCGCAGATCGCGCAGGACAGCGGCCCAAGGATAGAGAAAGACAACTTCGATGTCGAAGATAAGGAAGAGCATTGCCACCAGGTAGTACTTCACCGGGAAGCGGCGGCGGGCATCGGAGAAAGGGATGATGCCCGATTCGTAGGGTTCCAACTTCTGTGCATTTTTCTCTTTCGGCCCCAAAATCGCGGGCAGAATGAGAACCAACGCGCCAAAACCGACGCCAAGAACAATCATGATCAGCAGAGGCAAATAATCGATTGCCATCAATCGCGTCCCTTTCGTAGCATCGGGCGCGGCGAACGCCGTCTGGTAAATAATGCCCACTCGGCACGTACATACAAGTACCATATAAGAGAGGACACCAACGTTGACCGAAAGCAAGAATTAGGGGGAAATCTGTTCGTGTAAAAATGCACGAACGGGGGGATTGTAGCACGGATGGATGAGGCTGTCAAAGCCATATCGAGTTTTG
>JAHEML010000885.1 GCA_024643705.1 Caldilineaceae bacterium
AGGAGGGATCAGTGGTCGCCGCGGGCCTGGGCCTGCACCAGAGCGGTGTAATAGCCATCCGGGTTTTGGACGAGCGTATCGTGGGTTCCCAGCTCCACCACACGCCCCTGCTTCAGCACGACAATCTGGTCAGCCTTGCGGATGGTGGAAAGGCGGTGGGCAATGACAATCGCGGTGCGGTTCGCCATCAGCCGGGCAAAGGCTTCCTGGATCAACGCTTCGGTCTCGGTGTCCACGGCAGAGGTGGCTTCGTCCAGCACAAGAATGCGGGGATCGGCCAAGATGGCACGGGCAATCGAGAGCAACTGACGCTGACCGATGCTAAACTGCGCGCCCCGCTCGCTGGCAATGGTGCTGTAGCCGTCGCTCAGCTTCATAATAAAATCGTGGCAATTGGCGAGCTTGGCCGCGGCGATCACATCTTCGTCGGTGGCGTTGGGGCGGCCATAACGGATGTTGTGGGCAATCGTGTCGGTGAAGATAAATGGCTCTTGCAGCACAACGCCGATCTGGTCCCGCAGAGAGCGTTGGGTCACCGTGCGCAGATCATAGCCGTCCACCGTAATGCGCCCGCCGATCACATCGTAGAAGCGGCAGAGCAGGGACGCAATCGTCGTCTTGCCGCTGCCCGTCTGCCCCACCAAAGCCACCAGTTGCCCTGGCTCAATCGTCAGATTCACATCCCGCAGCACTCGTTTGGTCTCATCGTAGCCAAAATCCACACGCTCAAAGATCACCCGGCCATCGATCCGGGGCAGGTCGATGGCGTTAGGCTCATCCTCCACGGTCTGCCGGGCGTCCAGGAGCTGAAAAACCTTCCCCGCCGAAGCCAGGGTTGCCTGCATCACCACATACATATTGGTCAGGGTGCTGATCGGCCCCCAGAGATTGTTGATATACGCCGTAAACGCGACCAATGTGCCCACCGTCAGGGCGTTGCTGCCCAGCCCCAGCCCATTAGCCGCCACATAAAGCACAATCACCAGTGCCGCGCTGCGGGTGATCTCCACCAGAGGTGAGAACCAGGCTTGCAAACGGATCACCGTCAACCATTCAGACACAACCCGATCATTGGCCTGATGAAACTGGCCCAAATTGGTCTCTTCCCGGGTAAATGCCTGGATCACCCGCATCCCTGCGATATTCTCGGCCAGAAAGATGTTGAAACGGGTCATGTTTTCCCGCACCCGATCCCAGCCGTTGTAGAGCCGGGGACGCATATACAGCCCAATCACCGTCAGAATCGGCAGCATAAAGAGAGCGATTAACGTCAGCACCGGGTTAATGGCAAACATGAGCGCCAGCACAATAATCCCCGACATCACATCGTTGACCACATTCGCCAACTGATTGGTCAAAAAGTCGTTGATCGTATTGGCGTCGCCGATAAAGCGGGTCATGGTCTTGCCCACTGGCTCCCGCTCGTGGAAGGTGAACGAGAGATTGACCACATGCTCGAAAAGCTGGTGACGCAGGTCGACCAGAATATTGAGGCTGATGCGCTGGATGAGCAGGGAACGGGCCAGCACCCCCACCCACACCAGCGAGTGGGCCACCGCGGCCAGGGCCAACAGGGGCAAAAAGCCCTCCCGATTGCCCACTGCAATGTGATCGTCGATGAGAATGCGGTCGATGAATGGGTAGAATTGGGAGATGGTGACACAGATGGCGTAGATCACCAGTGTTACAGTCATCCGCCAGCGGTAGGGGCGCAGATAGCGAAAAAGACGGCGCAGGGTGCTGCCCATTGGCGGCGGCGCGTCAATGTCTCGCATGACAATGGGTTTGACAAGTCCTCGAAGCATTGCAGACACCCCACTACTGTTCGACGTGAAGATTTTTCAACGCAAAGACGCAGAGACGCAAAGCGGAGCGTCTTTCTTGGTGGCTTTGCTCCTTTGCATCTCTGCGTTAAAAATTGATCGCCTACACCTTCACTGCGCTGATTTCCGGCGCGACACCCAAAATGTCCGTCACCGATTCATCCGCGTTCATCTGCTGCATCTCCAGCACGTGGGCATAGTAGCCACCCGCCGCCGCCAGTTCGTCGTGGCTGCCGATCTCCACAATCTCCCCTTCGCGCAGCACAACAATACGGTCGGCGCGCTGGGCTGTCGCCAGCCGGTGGGCCACCAGAATGGTCGTGCGCCCTTGCATCACTTCGCTGATGGCTGCTTGCAAAAGGCGTTCGGTCTGGGAATCCACCGCAGACATGGAATCGTCCAAAATCAGGATA
>JAHEML010000128.1 GCA_024643705.1 Caldilineaceae bacterium
GGGGATTCTCTTCTTTACTTTGGCTGGGGTGGGTTGGCTGTGGAGCGCGCTCAGCCTGTATGGACTGCACTACCGCCGCCACTTTTCCGAAGTACGGGGCTTTCAGGGCGAGGAGATTCATCTGACACTGGAAGTGCAGAACCAGAAGTTTCTACCCCTCACATGGCTGACAATCCAGGACATCTTCCCGGTGGAACTGCCCATCAGCGAGACAAAGGTGAGCCTGAACGCAGCGACAAATCAGGGCGAATTTCGCACTTTTTGGATGCCGAACGCCTTTCAGCGCCTCAGCCGCCACTTTACCATCGAGTGCGCGGCCAGGGGTTTTCACAAATATGGCCCGGCCCAGGTGGAAACGGGAGACGGTTTTGGCTTCTTCAGCCAAGGAGCACGCCTGCCCGACGAGGAGTATCTGATTGTCTATCCCAGGGTCTACACCGTGGCCGAAATGGAACTGCCCGCAAAGAACCCATTTGGCAATCTGCGCGCCCACGGTCACCTCCACGAAGATCCCCTGCGCACGGTGGGCGTGCGGGCCTGGACCAGCGGTGACAGTCCCCGGCGCATCCACTGGAAAGCCACGGCCCGCTACCAGGAATTATTGAGCCGGGTTTACGAGCCAAGCAAAGAGCAGCAGGTTCTGATTTTTCTCAATGTGGCGACCCTGGAGCGCCACTGGTACGGCACGATCCCGGAACTGCAAGAGCGCACCATCAGCGTGGCAGCCAGCCTGGCAAGCCTGGCATCGGAGCAACGGCTGCCGGTGGGGCTGATCGCCAATGGCACACTACCGGGCAGCGATCAACCTTTGCGATTGTTGCCGGGACGCAACCCAGAGCAGTTGACTCGCATTCTGGAGCTATTGGCTGCGGTCACTTCCTTTGCCAGTGATCCCATTGAGCAATTGTTGCTGAAAGAAGCGCCCCGCCTGGGCTGGGGAACCACAGTAGTTGTCGTCACTGCCATTGCCCACGAAGCCCTGCTTGCGTCTCTGCTGGAACTGGCCGGGGCAGGCCGTCCTGTGGTCCTCGTCACCCTGGCCGAGAAGCCGCCCACCCAGTATTTGCGGGGCGTCACCGTCTACCACCTGCCCCATCTCATCCAGGATATCATTCTACCCCAACTGGTCGATGGCCGGGTGGACGATGCCCAGCAACGAGAAACCGAGCGTGATCACGCTCGGTTTCAGCGCCAGTAGCAACTTTTTGGTTTGTGCGTTATCTCCACTCGCCCCAGGGTCCCACCCAGCCTTGCAAGAACAAACGTTCTACAATATACTAAAGCTGCAAAAGAGATCCGCCAAGTTGTGTGAATTTGGCGGGTCTGGTTGTCGGTATGTACGACAAGGCATCTCCGCTCGTTGTGCGGTTTAAAACCGCACCTACAATTCCAAGGAGAAGAAAGTCATGAGCACAAAGAAGGCGAAGACATCTGCTGGTTTCACAGCCAAGGAAAAGGCCGCCATGAAGGAGCGGGCCAAGGAGTTAAAGGCCGAAGAGCGCGCCATGAAAGATCGAGCAGCCGGAGAGAGCGACGTGCAGGCAAAGCTGGCCGAAATGCCAGAACCGGATCGCTCAATGGGTGAGCGACTCCACGCCATTATTCAGGCCAGTGCGCCGGAGTTGATGCCGCGAACCTGGTATGGAATGCCTGCCTATACGCTGGATGGCAAGGTGGTCTGCTTCTACCAAAACGGGGCGAAGTTCAACACGCGCTACGGGACTCTGGGCTTCAGCGATACAGCCGCCCTGGACGACGGAACCATGTGGCCCACCGCCTACGCGCTGACCGAATTGACAGCGGAAAACGAGGCCGCCATCGCAGCGCTTGTGAAGAAAGCAGTAAGCTAAAACGGTGAGCTAAGGCCGGTTCAGCTTCCCACCGCGTCTGCCGCCATTCGCCCGGTCATAATAGCAGTGGGCACACCGCTTGGGCTGTACGACCACTGGCCTGCTGTGAAGATATGGGGGAAGGGTGTCTTCACAGCGTCACGCACCCGCAGCAGGCTGTTGACTACGGGGATTGGGTTCTCGAACGACCAGCCCACAATAGAACCCTCCGAACTCCCCACTGTGTTGGCGATGGTGATAGGGGTGGCCGAGAAGCGGAACAGGGTTTTTTCCATCAGGGAAGGGTAGAGGCTGTTTGCCAGGACGCTACACATTTGCTCCTCAGCGGCTGCTTTGAATTCCCCGTACCAGCCATCGTCCAGCACTTTCTTTACCAGATCGTACTCAAAGAGTGTGCTGATGATCAAACCGCTCTTGCCAGGGGGAGCGGCATCCGGGTCTTTGAGCACAGGGATTGATATCTCATAGGTGGTCAGCCGCAGAAAACGGTCGAGCCAAGAAAGTATGTCTGCCCGCGAGAGCTGCGCCCAGTTCTGGAACATCGCCTTCAATTCAGACCGATGGGTTTCGCCCAGTCCCTCCCGGGATGGGGTGTAGAAGAAGTGACCATGTGCGATGCGCCCAAATGTCTCCGGCGGCTCATCCACAGCAAGATAGACAGCAAAGATTGAATCTGTTCCACGCCCAGCCAGAATCGGGCCTTTCGTCACCTCGACCTGTTGCTGAACCTGGGTTGGTAGCCCGTCAAACCGGGCGACCCGATAGAGAGTCTTCATATCGGCAGCCCAAATCAGATCGTCGTAGGTGTAGCGATTGCCTTGCTTGTCTTCAAGAAATCGCTGGGCAACATCAATGGCAACTACCTGGGTATCTGTCTGAATTTGTGCGCCCAGCTCCACGGCTTTTTCCATCACTTTTTCCGACAACTGGCCGACCCCCCCCTTGGGGTAAAAGTAGTCCATGTAAAGGTAGAAATAGCTCAGGGCAAAGAAGGCGGGGGTGGAACGGAAGAAATGCTGGGAGACAACATCACGCAGGGAAGGGTTGGAGACCAGAGCGGCCATATATTCTTCCACGGGGTTTTGCATTTGGTTGATACGCACGAGAAGGAATGCAAACTTAAAAAACCAGGGAATATAGATGCGCAGAAAGTTTGCTTTGTCCTGCTTGAAATCGTGAAAGAGCAGGTTGTCCACACCGTACAGAATCCCGATATCCTTGGTAACACGTCGGATCACAGCGATGAGGTCGTCGATCTGATCCGAATCAGCCGGAAACGCCTCCTTGAGCATGGCTGCGTACTCGGCCATATCCTCCATCGACTCGATGTGAACAACCCGATCTTGCACGCCGACAGATACCGGGCTTGGTACAGTGTCGAGAGGAATTTGCAATTCGCGCAGCATGGGCAAGATGGTTCCGGCGCTTTCCAATGCCCGCACCCCGCCCTCGAAGCGGAAACCATCCTTGGTGAAAGTGGTCACCAACCCACCGCATTCCTCATTCTTCTCCAGCAGCAAAACCTTTTTGCCTGCCCGAGCCAGGTAGGCCGCCGCCGTCAAACCCGCGATGCCACCACCGACAATGATCACTTCCTGTTTGCTCATCCCAGTTTCCCCATTGCATGGCTGATCTCCCAAAGACGTTCGGCAACGTCCAGGTCTCGGGCAGGTGGTGCAACCTCTTCTTCACGGGTCAAATGGAAGAAGCAGCCGCTCTTGCCTTCGATGCTCGTGGAAACGCCAAGAAAGTAGAGCGCTTCGGCGGCAACTTGGGGTGTCTGCGAGATGGGATCGATGAAATACTCCTTAAAACGTCGATACAACTTGCCGTTTTCGTGTCCCGTGTTGGTACGAACGACGCCAGGATGCATGGCATTGACAGTCACACCGGTGCCGCGCACTGATTCGGCAAAAATCATCATCGTCAGTAGTTGACTCATTTTGGCTGCCCCGTAAGCGCCCAACCCTGTGTAGCGCCTCTTCTCCCAGTTCAGGTCATCCGTTCGTACGCCCCAGATCGCAAACCGATACCCTTCGGAGCTGTTCACAAGAATACGACTGCTCTCTTGACTGGTTAGCTTGTCCAGCACCAAATGATTGATCACCAGTGGGGCCAGGTGATGCAGAGCGAAATTCATCTCCAGGCCGTCCATGGTCGCTGTCCGCCGGGAGAGATACGAACCTGCGTTGTGGATCAGAACCGCAATCGGATCGTTCAACTCACTCAGGGCCTGCCCAATCCGGTGCATATGGTCCAACCGGCTCAGGTCTCCCAGCAGATAAGTGCAGTCCACGCCAAATTCCGCACGAAGCTTGTCGCACACGGCAACACTTTTGTTCTCGTTTCGGTTGATCAGGAGAAGTTTTGCGCCGCAGGAGGCATACTTTCTGGCGGTCTGGTAGCCGATCCCCGACGTGCCCCCGGTGATCACCACCAGTTTCGAGGCGAAGTCATCATCACACACCTCAGGGATGGCCCGCATATTGCGTGCCATTTCCCAAATGCTCGACCATTTGTACTGGGGCCAGTATTTGCGTACCGCTTGCAGAGTCGTCAATCGTGTCACCCAAATACCCGATGCATAAACGCTCGGTACAACTTGCCCACCACTGGGATATTGTCGAAGATGTCGCCCCACAGATCATAATAATCCCGTTGGGCCACAATTTTCCCCTCTTCGTTCAAGGTCAGCCGGCTTGCGCCATACAGCACCGACGAGCGGGTTTTGCGAAAGAGAATAGTCATCTCCCATTCGAAAAAGATTAGGTTTCCGTCCATGGAAGCGCGCACGATCCGCATTTTGAGGTCGCCAGACCGGCGCGTCAAGCGCTGCACCATTTCCGTAAAGTTCTGGATACCGCTCAGTTCCTGTACCGAATCCTTAAAATGGATATCAACAGCGTAATAAGGAAGGATGTGAGACCAATCCAGTTTCCCCTGTGCATTGTATGTTTGCGACCACAAGCGCGCGAACTGCTCGGCGCTGGTGATGCTATACTTGCTTTCCTGGCTAACCGACGGTTCGGTGGTGTGCAAATCCATAGTATCCCCACTACGGTCCATTGGGTGTCTGAATTTTCTACTTATGTGAGTTCCGATAGGACGGTGGAATTATCCCAGAAACATGTATGTTGGTCAAGTGAACAACAGAATCGCCAGCGCGCCTCAAAAGCCGCCAGATGGCCCACCACCCGGTGCTGAAGACGCTGGGAAACAGAACAGCGGCCGCCAGGCTATAGAATAGCGGCCCAGCAATGGGGCTATAGCAAAACGCCATTTTCAACGGAAAATCTTTGCGTTAGCGCATATTGGAAGCCCGATTTACCGGGCGTTGTTTTGTAGCCCCGCCCGTTTACGGCGGGGAGAAGGCAAACCATGCCCCAGGGGTAAGATCAGGTTGCTTGAAGGAAGCGGGTACGCAGAAAGTGCGGAATGCGGGCGCGGCTTTCTGTCGACCAGAGCAAAACAACCCCAAAGGTGACGAGGATATTGGTCAACCCAAAAAAGAAGAACTCCTCAATGGGAAGCACCCCACCCAGCAGCAGACCTGTAGATTGGGCAGGATCGATTGTCCAGGTTCCCGCCCCGATCGCAATGGCATCTGCGCCGCTCAAATAGAGGGTCAGCGGAACCAGGGTCAACAGCACCAGCCTTCGATTGCGCCAGAGGATATCCCCGCCAAAAGCCCATTGCAGGGCGATGGGCGGCAAAGCCCACGCGAATTCCAGGAATAGATACGTGCCCGGCTGCCAGCCCAATAGTCGAATAGCCATGGCTGCCAACCACAGCCCTACCAGCACCACCAATCCGCCCCAGCGTGCTGCCGGGTTTGGTGAAAAGTCCACAGGGGGCAGCCGCCGGGCCAAAGCCGTCAACCACAGCCCCGCCAAAATAGGCTGGACGACGAAAAAAGTGTATTCCTCGATGGGAACCCAACCGAAGACAATACCGCTGACCAGTGCGGGGTCGTAAAACCAGACTCCGGTCGCCACCAAATAGTTGTCCCAGGGCGTTGTGTAGATCAGCGCGATGGCTGCATGGAGAAGAATCCCACTCGCCACGGGCCAGTTTGCCAACGAGGTTGGTCGGCGACGACCAGCTTGCTGATCCAGCCAGGCCACCCCCATCAAAAGTAGAATCGGAATCCCCACAAAGATTGCCAAAAACGTAAAGTACGTCACATCAGTCTCCAATGTCAACGCAGAGAGGCACAGATGCAAATATCGGTACACATTCCATGCGTTAAGAATCTTTCGTCTCGCTCCGTTTCCGTACCCGCATCTTGACACCAGGCCGGGGTTCCAGGGTTGTCGCCATGTGGGGATGGACCTTGCCTGGCAGCAGCTCCAAATCAAAATCCCGCAGGACTTTGCCCAACACAGCCTTAGCTTCAACCTGGGCAAAAGTGGCACCAACACAGTTGCGGGAGCCACCGCCAAAGGGGATGTAGGCAAACGCTGGTGGTGCGCTTGCCCCTTGGGACCGATCAAAACGGGCCGGGCAAAAGGACTCTGGGTCGTCCCAGAGCGCCGGATCCCTATGGGTCAGGTAGATCGGAAACATCACTCGGTTGTCCTGGGGAACTGGATAGCCGCCCACTTCGGTATCGTGTGCGGCCCGCCGATTGCCCACTGGCAGTGGTGGGTAGAGGCGCAGGGTCTCCTTGAGCACCGTGTCCAGATAGGTCAACTCCCGCAATTGCTCGGGGGTAGGTGGGTCGTTGGTCAAGACAGAGCGCGCCTCAGCCTGGGCTTGGGAAAGGGCATCCGGATGGCAGCCTAGCAGATAGAGTGCCCAGGCCAATAGCGCGGTGCTGGTATCGTGACCGGCCACAACCATTGTCATGAGCTGATCGCGAATCAGATCGTCATCCATTCCCTCGCCATTTTCCTGATGGCCAACCAGAACCGAGAGCAGATCATCCCCAAGCTCGCCAGTTTCGGCATAGGATACCCGCCGCTCCCGGATGATGCGAAAGAGATATTCATCCAACGCAGCAATATCCTTCTTGTATCCGGGGCGGGGCATGCCGGGCCATAGCAACCAGGCACCGGGCGCAATATATTCAACAGAACGAATGACCGGCAGCCAGAGTCGTTCCATCTCCGGGCGAAAGTCCACAGCAAAGACCGTCTCCATCAGAATCAGCAAGGCGGCCTTGCGCATTTCCACCAACATATCCACCACCCCGTCTTCGGTCCAGCTTTCCGTAATGCTCGCGGTGCAGGACCAAAAGGCTGGAATATGACCGTGGACCGGCCCCCGCAGAAGAGTCGGTTCCATCACGTTACGCAAACAATCATGCAGTTCGCCATCGGCGACCAGCAGGCCATTGCGCAACAGACGAGAGACAGGGTCGCTTTCTGTACGCCATAGAAAGTCTTGCCGGTGGGTATGTAAAATATGCCGGTTGTTCTCCGGCCCCACAAGGACAATCGGCTTGAAGCCAGGCAGAATGATTTGAAAGGCGTTACCCAAATGTTTACGCATGGCAGCCAGACCAGCCAATAGGGAACGGTCCCGGCCCATGGCGCGCAGCACAGCCAGGCCCGGCAGACCAGATAGGGTAGGGAGAGAGGGCATAAGATGGTTTCCAATCAAAATGTGAGCGAACAGGAGATTCGGTGCCGGGAGATCGAGTGAGTAGAGATGAAGTGATTATCCAGGGTCGGATATTCACCGCGCCATCTCTCAATCTTCAATCTCTAGTTTTGGCAGATCAGGTTTTCTGCGATCTTCGAAGACGACAGCACACCGGGCAGCCCCGCGCCGGGATGAGTCCCCGCGCCCACAAAGTAGAGGTTGTCGATGTCCTCGGAGCGGTTGTGAGGCCGAAACCAGGCCGACTGGGTCAGAATTGGCTCCACAGAAAAGGCCGATCCTTTGTGGCTGTTCAGGGTATTTTGGAAATGCAGCGGATCAATGTAGTGCTCGGCAACGATATTTTCCTGAAGATCGGGCAGGTAATTTTTTTCCAAAAAGGACATAATCTTATTCCGGTACGGCCGGGCCGCCTTTGCCCAGTCGATGCCAGCGTCCAGGTGTGGCACAGGAGACAGGACGTAGAACCCTTCGTGTCCTTCCGGCGCAGTCGTGGGATCGGTCAATGTGGGCATATGCAAATAGAGTGAGAAGTCATCCGCCAAGCTCTTTCTGTGGAAAATATCGTCGAGCAATCCTTCGTAACGGTCGCCCAAAATGATGTTGTGATGGGCCAGAGCGCTGTCGGTGTAGCGCCGCTTTGTGCCAAAATAGATGACAAAGAGGCTCATG
>JAHEML010000886.1 GCA_024643705.1 Caldilineaceae bacterium
GGCCGTTGTCGGCAGCATCGGGCTGATGGGTACGATGGGCATGAATGTCCTCGAACGGACACGGGAGATTGGCGTCATGCGCGCTATTGGCGCGGTAGATGGCGAGATTGTGAAGTCGGTTGTGGTCGAGGGGATGATCATCGGTCTGATCAGCTGGGCGGCTGCGGTGGTGCTATCTTTTCCAATCAGCTTCTTCTTGCTGCGGATTATCAGTACGGCGATGATCGATACGGAGATGTCGCTGAAGATCACGGGGGTCGGTTTTGTGATTTGGTTGGGGGTGGTTGTATTCTTGTCAATGGTGGCGAGCATGGTGCCGGCGAGAAGCGCGGCGCGGTTGACGATTCGCGAAGTCTTGGCGTACGAATAAACAACTAATAATCAACAACTGACAATTAACAGAACCAATTGTTCTCCCGGCCTAGCCGCCAGGGTGCGATCAATTTTTGTGTATAGAATTTTGCCGATAAGGGAAAATCCAGTTGTGATTTTGCCATGGCTGTCTTTTCTTTCTACCAAGCCGGTCAGCTAACGCGCCCAAGCGCCTCCAATCTGCTTCGGTGACCACCCTGGGCTCAGTAGCCTGTCTTGCACCCTGCTTCTGTTCAGCCTTGACCGGATATTTTTCCTGACGCACACGCGCATCAATCTCCCGCCAGCTTGTATGCCAGGTCTGATTACACAGCGCCACCCGCAGGGTCAGCATGGGGTTAAGGTTCTCTTCTGCCCAGCGCATGCCAGCCTGTTTCATTCGTTGTTGCATCACTACTTTATGTCCGCTTTCGACATTACCAGAGCCAATAGGGATTTGCCGGCGCCGAAAATGGGGGTAATCAATCATCGGCAGACGTTTCTCCAGATAGCGAATGGCCAGCTCAATCGCCTCTCCTTCCGGGTGGTCGGGATGCTGGCGGTACAACAGCCACAATTCATTCACCGTGCGTTGCGGTGGTTGGCGACCTAACTGTTTGGACATCCGAGCAAACCACTGTTGGAAAGCTTCCGTCTCTGTCCCATGAATGGCTCGTCCCACTGTGGCCACGTACTCCAGAGCATGCGCGAAATCAATCACCCGTACTGCCTGTGGGCAATGATAATCGATGAAAGACTGAATCCACAGTGCGCCATCCTGAACGGCAACGACCGTATGCGCATTCTCTCCGCCGCGACGGTGCCATTCCACCAGTGCTGAACGACTAAACGACTCCGCGGTTTCTACACGCGAAAAGTAGCTGATTTGGTCCGTCTTGGTCACCACCTTGCCCTTCTTGGCATTCCAATAGGGTCGAAACTCGCCAAAGGTAACGGTCTTCACCTCACGCCATTCCCCGCTTGTCAACTGCACCATTGCTCCGTCCGTGCACATCACCATCTGCTCCGGCTGCGCAGTGGGGACCGGCGCTGTCGCTTCCAAGTGGGCAACCTTTTCTCTGATCAGGGTATCGGCCACGCGCCCGTGACGCATGGTCACCTGCCGCATACTCCCTTGGCTGACCACCACCTTCCACAGTAGTTCCAGCTCTTGATGGGCTTCGCGATAACTCATTCGGCTGCTTAAGCGTGTCATCGCCTCCTGTACCTGTGGCGTGTACGCTCCTCGCAGCAGCCCCAAGGACCTATCCAGGGGGAAAAAGCGTTGTCCCACACGAGAGACAACGCCACTGCTGCCTGTCCAGTTGGATCGTTTGCCCTTCTTTGCCCTTCAACTCCCGCTGGCGCCGCCCATTTTTCACCATTTTCTGACCGCATTGGGGACAGTCTGGTACCTCTTGGCTCGCAGCTTCCTTTTCCCGCACCATCTCTTCTACTAATTGTTTGCGCAATCTGGCCAGTTCCACTTCGACCGTCTCCTCTATCTCAGTCAGTGTGGCATGTGGGTTTGCTCTCTGCCATTGGCTCATCTTACGGGTCAACTCATCAGGCTGTTCTTCACTGGGGATCTGTTTTTCGTCCATATCCCAATTTTCGCGGATGTTCCCTTTTACACCAAATTTAATCGCACCCGTTAGTATTGTAGTACTGGACAAATCATCCCTCTCTGCTACAATACAAGTGTCTTGCTGTAGTATGTCAACTGAATATGTCAACTGAATATGTTAAACTAAACATATAATCTGTGGAGCTATTATGCTGAACCATTCGAACCCCTATATCGCTGGAAATCCTGTTCGCGGCCAGAGTCAATTTGTCGGCCGTGCTGATATTCTACGCGATGTTTTGCGTTTGCTGCACAAT
>JAHEML010000887.1 GCA_024643705.1 Caldilineaceae bacterium
GAAGTGGAACCCTTGTCGCTGGATTTCTATCTGGACTACACCCGCTGGTTTCGCGAGGAAAAAGGGCTGATCATTGAGCCACTGCGGGTCGAGCGCTTGGATCGAATGGAGGGTGGTTTCCGGGTGGAGATGGGCGATGGAACCACCATCCAGGCGGGCAATGTGGTGTTGGCCCTGGGCTTTGGCAACTTCGCCCATATTCCCCCAAAACTGGCTGCGTTGGTGCCTGCGGGGCGTTACGCCCACTCGATGGATTTGGTGGACTTTGGCCCACTGGCAGGCAAGCGGGTGCTGATCATCGGCGGGCGGCAGAGCGCTTTTGAGAGTGCGGCCCTGCTGCGCGAGGCAGGCGCGGCCCACGTCCATACCTGCTACCGCCACCCCACCCCCCGCTTCGAGACGTCGGACTGGGGGCGGGCCAACCGGATCGTCTCTGGTCTGGCCGATAACCCCACCTGGTTTCGGGATTTGAGCGACGAGGAAAAGGACGACATCAACCATTGGTTCTGGACCGAAGGGCGCTTGAAGCTGGAACCCTGGCTCTGGCCCCGGCTCGACCACCCGGAGATCACCCTCTGGCCGGAGACGAATCTGGCTGGCTGCGAGGAACAGGCGGATGGTTCTTTGACGATTCGACTCGATAGCGAAGCAGAATTTTCGGTGGATCACCTCCTGTTCGCCACGGGATACCATGTGGACATGGGGCGTGTGCCTCTGCTGGCCGCGGGCAATCTGCTGGAAGAACTTGCCACGAGCGACGGCTATCCCCAACTGGACGAAACCATGCAGACCAACATTCCGGGTCTTTTTGTGACGAGCATCGCCGCGGTGCAGGATTTTGGCCTCTTTTTGGGTTTCACCATTTCGGCCCGGCTTTCCGCCCAACTGATGGGGCGGGGCATTCAGGGCCGTTAGTTTCTTCGCCACGAAAATTTCTTCGTCACGAATGGGCGAGTTCAACAAGACATCATCACTGAAATTTCTGTTGATTGTGCAAGAACCGCGATTTTTTTTTGTAGACACGCATAGAAGGTAGGGCAGGTTTCTTACCTGCCATTGCTCGTTTGTCGGCTCTTGGCGGCTATGGAAAGCTGCCCTACGTATTGCGTTTAAGCGTTTTTTTGAATCACATAGTGTATGAATCATCTAACTGGTCAAATATCCAATCCACTTTCCCAATCCTATAACGAGGATAAATCGATGAAATTAGCAACACAGCTGGACAAACTTGGTACAGAGACCGCTTTTGCCGTCTCTGCCGCGGCCGCGGCCTGGGCGGCAAAAGGTCACAAGGTCTACCCCCTGCACTTGGGTGACATTAATCTGCCCACCCCGCCCAATATCGTCGAAGCCACCAAAAAAGCCATCGCCGATGGATACACGGGCTACTGCGCGGGCGCGGGGATTGCCCCCCTGCGTGCCATCCTGGCCGACGATGTGGGACGCAAACGGGGCATCAGCTACAGCGCCGAGAATGTCTCCATTCAGCCCGGCGGCAAACCGGTCATCGGCAAATTTATCGCCGCGGTGATGGACGCCGGCGACGAAGTGTTGTATCCCAACCCCGGCTACCCAATCTACGAATCCCAAATTGAGTACCAGCGCGGGGTGGCAGTGCCCTACGGCTACAACGAGACGCCCACCGGCTTCGCCCTGGATTTGGAAGGGTTGAAGGCGAGCATCACCCCCCGCACAAAGGCGATTATCTACAACAACTACCAAAACCCCCTGGGCGCGCAATCCACCCGCGAGGAGATGGAAGAGGTGGCGGAGCTGGCGATTGCCAACGATCTCTGGGTGCTCAGCGACGACGCCTACCACGAAATGCGCTACGGCGGCGAGGCCCTGTCGATTGTCAACCTGCCGGGGATGCAGGAACGCACGGTGGTTCTCTACACCTGTTCCAAACGCTTTGCTATGACAGGCTGGCGGCTGGGTGCGGCCATTGGGCCAACCGCGGTGATCGATGTCTTTAACAAGCTCAACACAAACGCCGAATCCTGCACCACCCACTTCATCCAGCACGCCATGGTGGAGGCCATCCCCGGCGACACCAGCGGCCCGGACGCGATTGTGGAAACCCTGCGCGCCCGGCGGGACGCGGCTGTGGCCGGCCTCAACGCCATCGACGGCATCTCCATCGCCGCGCCGGAAAGCACCTTCTACCTCTTCCCCAACGTCTCCAAGGTGATGGAGCGCAAAGGGCTGACCGACATAAACGACCTGATGCGG
>JAHEML010000888.1 GCA_024643705.1 Caldilineaceae bacterium
GCTACTATGAAGCTACCATCGGAGCCTGTGATGAGGATTTCCAGATCGCCGTCGTTGTCGTAATCCCCCCAATCCCCGCTGCCCGTCTCGATAGGCGTGAGGCCCGCATTGATGTCTGTGAATGTGCCACCGTCGTTGCGATAAATTTCTGTCACCGCATTGCTGCTTGCGTCCTGCCCAATCAAAAGGATGTCCAGATCGCCGTCGTTGTCATAGTCGCCCCAGTCCGCACTGCTCAGATAGACGCCAGTCAGGGCATCGTCGGCTGTGCCGCTGTCGCTGAAGCCATTGATACAACGGCTGATGACCGCTCCCGCGGTGAAACTCCAGCCGCTGGCGTCCAGCGGATCGCCGCTGGCATTGAGGATGGCGGACGTGCCCACCACCCGCACCCCTTCACCCGCCAGGAAATTGGTGGCTGGGTCCAGGCTGATGGTTCTGCCGCTGACTGCTGTCGTATCGGTGTAATAGCCGCGCCAGTCGCTGTAGATTGCGAAGGTGCGGTTGGTAACAGTGGCCCCGTTCACGTTGGTGTTAAAGGTGGCCGCGATGGTCTGGCTCAAGGGTACGCCCACTGCATTGGTCACGGGATCGTGGGCAGACAAGTAAAAAGCGCTGGTCTGGGCCACAACTATTGGCTTTGTGATGCGCGCTGGATCGTTGCTTTCTGCCGCCTGGGTGCTATCAGCAAAGGCAATGAGCATAAGCAGTGTAGCCAGGGAGGCGACGCCAAATGTGGCGAACAGGGAGATATAGCGGCGAGATGTCATCGTCGATCCTTGTGATGGATGTGCGAGGGTATGGCTGCTAGCTACGCTAGCGTATTTGGGCAACCACTAAAATGGTGAGGTAGGTGAACTATCCCTTTTCTCCGGAACGGTGACCATGATTAGGTATGGTCACCGTTCGGGGACTTTGGGTTTAGATGTGAAACGGGGGATTCAATACCCTGTTTTCTACTTGCCTTCTATCTGGGAAAGATAGAGAAACTTGTCCAGGGCAATGCCTGCTGGCCCACCCGGATCGGTGATCACGCCGTCGGTTGTCAGGTCGCTGTCGCCTCGGCCACCGTCCACAAAATAGAGGGTGATGGTGCGCCCATTGATGACAGCACCGGTATTGGTCGCCGAATCGTAAAGGAATTCGTACCAATGATCCGACGTGTCCCCCGGCTCTGGGCCATATTTCCAATAGCTAGAGGCGACGGGGCCATCCTGGATAATGATGGTCATGCTGATGCTGCCGCCAACGCTGATTCCGGTTGCTTCAAACTCGAACATGCCTTGGGGCAAGGCAACATTTTGGGGTGGCGCTGTCGATGGCTGAACAGCCTGAACATTCTGGAGTGTCGCGCCGCTGGGGGCCGCCAACGTGACGTAATGGCCCGTGTTGCTGGTTAGGGTGTCCACATTCGGCTGCTGGTCGTCGGGGATGCCGTCGCCGTTGCCATCTGTGATCAGGGGGGCGCTGCCCACCTTACCTTTGTACACGCTGCCATAGGTGCCAGCGTAGAGAACATCTGGCGTCTCCGGGTTGATCGCTAATGCGGATACATTGGAATCGTTTAAGCCGCCGTTGGCTGGGCTCCAGTTTGCCCCGCTATCGGTACTCATGAACACACCGCTGCCATAGGAACCGGCGAACAGAGTCGAGGGCGTGGTCGGGTCGATGGCTAAGGCATAAATCGAGGCGAAATTTTGCCCCTGATTAGCGGCGGTCCAGTTTTCGGCCCCGTCTGTCGTCTTGTACACGCCCGCGTAATAGCCGAGATAGAGTATCGATGGGTCGGTCGGATCCATCACGAGGGCGGAAATGGCGGCTGCAAACAGCAGTCCCGTGTTCTTTTCCGTCCAGGATGCGCCGCTGTCGGTGCTCTTGTAGACGCCCATACCTGTGCCAGCGTAGATCGTGCCGGGTGTGGTTGGATCAATGACCAATTGGTACACCCACGTAGTTGTAGGTAGTCCATTGTTGGCCAAATTCCAGTTGTCACCGGCATCGGTGCTTGTGTACACGCCGGTATTGGAGCCAAGATAGAGGTTTGATGGGGTGACGGGATCGATGGCGAAGGACTGAACAAAGGGGTTGAAAGGCAACCCATTACTGGCTGCCACCCAATTGTCACCGCTGTCCATACTTTTGAATATCCCATGGCCGCTGGTTGCCGCATACAAAATTGTCTGGCTGATGGGATCGATGGACAAGGCTGTGATAAAGGGATCGC
>JAHEML010000129.1 GCA_024643705.1 Caldilineaceae bacterium
CCCATCCCGGCCCGCAACACCTTGGGGCCAAAGGCGTCCACTGTCTCTGGGCCAAAGATGACCATCCCGACACCGGCCCCTACTGCACTACGCAGCAATGTACCCGCATTCCCCGGATCACCGACCCCATCCAACACGAGAACAAGATGGGGGTTGCTTGGAATCATGAAAGTGGGGATATGGGCCAAGGCGACGATCCCTTGAGGCGTCGTCGTATCGCTCACATCCGCCAAGAGGGCCTCATCTACAATCATAACCGGTGTTGCCGCACTGTCAAACGTGGAAAGAAGGGTGGTCTGTTCCACCTGTTCGACAAATCGTCGTGTCACGAAGATGCAATCGAAGTGCGCGCCCGAAGCCAGGGCATCTTCAACCAGGCGCGGGCCTTCCAACAGACACAGTCCGGTCTGCTCACGGCTGCGTCGGCGGGCCAGTTTGCGGGCTAATTTGATACGTGGATTGCTTGCGCTTGTGATCTCTTGCATGGGCTTGCGGAAAAGGGGCGGGTATGGCCAACTAAGTGGGAGCTAAAAGAAGAAACGGCAGAGACCGAAGCCTCTGCCGTTGTCTGCCAAATGTTCTTGTGTCTGTTCGAAAACCCGAAAAGTGGACCTATGCTGAGGCGGTTTGGGACTTGGCCAACTCGGCAATCTTGCCAAATGTAGCTGGGTCCCGTACAGCAATATCGGCCAAAACCTTGCGATCCACCTGGACATCGGCCAGTTTCAGACCGTGGATCAGGCGGCTATAGGTCAGACCGTTGAGCCGGGCCGCAGCGTTGATACGGGTGATCCAGAGGCGGCGGAAATCCCGTTTGCGGTTTCGTCGATCACGAAACGCATAAAAGAGCGATTTGAGCATCGCCTCGTTGGCCCGCTTAAAGAGCTTCGAGCGTGTGCCATATTGGCCTTTGGTAAATTTAAGAACCTTCTTATGCCGCCTATGGGCAGCAACCTTCGGTGATGACCGTGGCATTTGTGTCTCCTTCCGTGAGGGCGGGCCGGAGGAACTTCCTCACGACCTCTTGCGGTGCCGTTCACGTATTAGATGGTAGATGTATTCTGATAATCAAACGATAGAGTTTGGCGTGTTCGGCAGCTGAATTAGCCGCTAACGCCCAACTTGACCAAGCTGACCATTTTCTTGTTGGTGCTGGAAATCGGGTGGCTGTATTCATCGGTTCGTCGTTTGCGCCGACGAAGATGGCTGCCCCCCTGCTTCATGCGCATCACTTTGCCATTCTTGGTCAACCGGAGGCGTTTTTGCGTCCCCTTGTGCGACTTCATCTTAGGCATATCTAAACTCCAATTCATTCATTCGGCAGACAAACAAGACAAAACGGGCATATGCCCGTTTGTTGACTATCAAATTTTACCCGATGATCGGGTTTTTGTCCATTTTGCAAGATGCCCAGCACAAGCCAATATAGGTTGAGCCACCACGGGCTACTCTTCAGCCTCTTCAGTGACGCTGGAACCTGGAGCCAGCATCATAAACATTGCGCGCCCCTCAAATGCCGGATGTGTTTCCACAATAGAAGAGGGGGCCAAATCTTTGGCAACACGCTGCATTAAATTGAGGGCAACATCCCGATGCAGGATTTCTCGTCCCCGGAAACGAATCGTAACCTTCACCTTGTTGCCTTCGGCAAGGAACTTGCGCGACTTGGTGAGAACAACCTGGATGTCGTGCTCGCCCGTCTTGGGTCGTAGCCGCACCTCTTTGATCTCAATCTGCTTCTGTGCCTTGCGTGATTCCCGCTCGCGCTTCTGCTTTTCGTAGAGAAATTTGCCGTAATCCATCAGTCGGCAAACCGGTGGAGCTGCATTTGGCGCTACTTCCACCAAATCCAGTTCTCTTTCCTGTGCAATTGTAAGGGCATCGCGGGTGGGCATAATGCCCAACTGCTCGCCTTCGTCGTCGATTACTCGGACTTCGCGCGCGCGAATGTCTCTATTGACTCGGGTGGTATCTCTGCTAATATCCGTGCTCCTTATGGCTTGTATCGATCCGATTCTGGCTGAGTCGTTCGGCAGAATTTCTCAACCAGGAAGAGGCATTTGCCTCTCTATACGATCGGTTAAAAAGTATAGCACCACCAGAGGTGGACGTCAAATCAAATTTTATCTTCGCTTCAAGGCCGAGGGTTGAGTACATGTTTGCAGGGTCAGCGCATCTTTGCGCTGGGGATAGGGTACCAAACTGGTCCAAAAACTGACTTAGGTTGAGCACCTGGAAGCCAGCTGGTTTCCAAGTGCTCAACCGTTGCTCGTCGATCTGTTTTCGTTGGTTGTCAGTCTCTTGGTCTACAGTTCGGCAGAGCGGCTACTGATGCGCTGCTCGATGTGGGCGACGAATTCTGCCACTGGCAGGCCATTTTGACGGGAACCATCCCGCTTACGCAGGGCGACGGTTCCTTCCTCTTTTTCCCGGTCGCCCACCACCAGCATGTAGGGCACTTTGAGCAACTGGGCCTGGCGGATTTTGTTGTTCATCCGATCCGAGCCCAGGTCTGCTGATACCCGAACGCCAGCGTCGGCCAATTGACGACGTACTTCTTCTGCATACTCGTTGTGCACATCGGTGATCGGGATCACCCGCGCCTGTTCTGGGGCCAGCCAAGCTGGGAAGGCACCGGCGTAGTGTTCGATCAGAAAACCGATCATCCGCTCGTGGGTACTTAGTGGCGCGCGATGGATACACAGCGGCGTTTCCGCTTCTCCTTCTCCATTCACAAAGGTCAAATCAAAGCGGGAAGGCACGGCAAAATCAACCTGGTTCGTTGCCAGGGTAAACTCTCGACCGATCGCGCTCCACACCTGTACATCGATTTTGGGGCCATAGAAAGCGGCCTCGTCCGCAACTTCCACAAAGGGCACGTTGCCGTTGGTCATGGCGTTGCGCACCATATCTTCGGTTTTCAGCCAGAGCCGCTGATTATCCACATATTTCTTGCCCAACCCCCGAACATGGTGGGTGCTCAGGCGCATAACATAGCGCTCCAGGCCAAAGATATCGAAGTACCGTTTGTACATATCCACAACAGCCAGGAATTCCTGCTCGAACTGTCCTTCCGAACAGTAAATATGGGCATCGTTCATCTGCATAGAGCGCACCCGCATCAGGCCGAACAGCTCGCCGCTTTTTTCATAGCGATAACATGTGCCGTATTCGGCCAGGCGGATGGGCAATTCTCGGTAGCTGCGTAGTTTGGAACCGAAGATTTTGTGATGCATGGGGCAGTTCATCGGCTTAACATAGTATTTCACCCCTTCTAACTCCATGGGCGGGTACATGCCCTCGGTGTAATAGGGCAGATGGCCGCTGCGCAGAAAGAGATCTTCCTTGGTCAGGTGGGGCGTGCGTACCCGCTGATAGCCAGCCTCGGTCTCCACTTCTTTTGCCAGTTTTTCCAGTTCGTCGATGAGTACAGCCCCGTTGGGCAGCCAGAGAGGCAACCCTGGCCCGACTTCCTCGTCGAAAATGAAGAGTTCCAGCTCTCGACCCAGCTTGCGATGATCGCGCAATTTGGCCTCTTCCAGCATATCCAGATATTTCTTCAAGTCCTTGCGGTTGCGGAAAGCCGTGCCATAGATGCGTTGAAGCATTGGGTTCTTCTCGTCGCCCCGCCAATACGCGCCTGCTACGCTGAGCAGCTTGATGGCGTCAGCGGGAATTTTGCCCGTATGATCCACATGGGGACCCCGGCACAGGTCCTCGAAGCTGTCGTGCTTGTAGGTGCTGATGACTGGTTTTTCGGCGCTCTCGTTGCCGAACTCGTCCAGGTTGCCCTTGTCCAGCCCGTCGATCAGTTCCAGCTTGTACGGCTGATCAGCAAAAAGGGCACGGGCCTCGTCTGCGCTGACTTCTCGGTAGGCGAATTCGTGCTTGCCGCCGATGATGCGGCGCATCCCCTTCTCGATCTGTTCCAAATCCTCCGGCGAGAAGGTGCGGTTTTTGCCGTCCTCGTCTTTGCCCAGGTCGAAATCGTAGTAAAAACCGTTTTCAATGGGCGGCCCAATCGCGATTTTGGCCTCTGGATAAAGCTCCAGCACGGCTTCGGCCATCACATGGGCTGCGCTGTGCCTCAATTTGTAAAGGTCATCCTTTTCTACTTCGTTGTACTCTGCCATTCTCATCTCTCCTGTATAGAAAACCGACTATAGAAACCCGACACATGCGGGAAATCATATTCACGTTGTACCGTCATGGCGCATGTCACCTTGCACCCCCCCTTTCGCCTGCTGCCTTTACTTCCCAGTCAACCACGCAGCCGTCCACCAGGTCAGGTAGAGCAACTGCTGCATTCCTTTCGTCAAGGGCTTGGGATCGATCCATTCGCTCAGTCGGTGGGCGTCCCCGCCCTCGGTCAGACCGATGCAGACCGATGGGATACCCCGGCTGAGGGGAATGTTGGCGTCGGTGCTGCTGATGCGTACATCCAATCTTTCTGGGATGCCCAAGTGTGCCAGAACAGCGCTGGCTGCCTGTACCAACGGGTGGCTTTCAGGGATCTGGCCTGCGGGCCGGTTGCCGATAGCCTCTACCGAAAAGACAACACCGCTCTGCACCTTGTTGTGATGGCGCTGGTGGCGTTTGATCAGTCGCTGCACCTGCTCGTCCAACTGGGCCAAGGTTTCGGGCGCGATGCTGCGCAGGTCCAACTCCAAGGCGGCGTGCTGGGCAATGGTGTTGACCGACGTACCACCTCCAAATTTGCCGATGTTGTACGAGGTGCGGGGTTGCTGGGGTATGTTGAGCCGGGTTATGTCGGTGGCGAGGGCTGCCAGGCAGTGGATAGCGCTGGCGCTGCCGAAATCACCCCAACTGTGCCCGCCCGGTGCAGATGCGTGGATGCGATAGCGCCGCACGCCCAGCCCGCCGTGGACAATTCGCCCCAACCCCATGCCTTCCAGCACAAGCACCGCGCCCAGGCGATCTTGCAGCCGATCCACCGCGGCCCGGATGCCTTTCAGATCGCCCAGCCCCTCTTCCGTCGAATTGGCAACCAGCCAGATGTCGACGGGTGGTTGCTCCAGCCCTGCCAGCATTTCGGCAAGCATCATCAGCCCCGCCAGCCCGGTAGAATTGTCACCGATGCTTGGCCCGGCAATGTGTCCGCTTTCTGGGTCGATACGCACGGTCAGGTCCGTCTCTTGTGGGAAGACCGTGTCGGTGTGGGCGCTGACGAGCAGAGCAGGCGACGATTGTCTATCCGGCTGTCTACCCGGCACACGGGCGTAGACATTCAATGCTTCGTCTCGCACGATATCAGCCAGGCCAAGGCTGCGGAAGCGCGCCTCAACCCAGTCAGCCCGCAACTCCTCTGCACCCGTGGGCGCGGGAATCTGCTGAATTTCCACACAGAGTGCGGCCAGTCGATCTCCTTGGGCTGCAATCTTGTCCGCTGCGGCGCGTATAGGTGCATAGTCTGCCAGTTGGTCCAATCCCATTGATTCTGCCATGACCACCTCTCTCAACTTCGGGCTGATTTTTCAGGCTAAACGTTCGCTAGAAGATGTAACATGCCGCGACGCCGAAGATGTATTTCTCTCTGCGTCTTTGCTCCTTTGCATCTTCGCGTTAAGACATTTCAATCAGCGCCTGCTATTTCTGGGGAATAAAAAAATCTCGCCCCGGTAACGGGACGAGATTTCGCTCGTGGTTCCACCCATTTTGTCCGGCATAACGCCGAACCACTTGGAAGCCTGTAACGGGGCCATACGGGCTGGAATAGTAGGCGTTGTGCCGTTCCTCCTGCCGCTCTCAGGTGGTTTTCCAGATGTTCCCTCGCAACGGCTTTCAGCCGGTGACCGTTGCTCTCTGCCAGGGGTGGACCGCTGTACTCGTCCTGATCGACGCATTTTCTATGCTTTGTGTGGGAGATACTGGACTTGAACCAGTGACCTCTACGATGTCAACGTAGCGCTCTAGCCAGCTGAGCTAATCCCCCGTAGGAGAAATAGTGTAGCAGATAACAGAGATGGACGCAAATCGAATGGCGATCTGACAAAAAAGATACCTTGGATGAACCACCACTTTCAATGAACAAGATATCCGGTGGTTTTCCAGCATTGAGGGGAATGGAAACCCCTACGGTGGGGATACCGTAGGGGTTGGGTATGCTTGTGGGCGTATGGTCACTGGGATGCGAGCGACCCTGGCTACGGCGTAGGTGTGGGCGCGGACGTGGAGAAGCCAGGTAATTCTGCAACTTTGGCAATACATCTGAAGTCGCCGTTATGAGATAATTTATTCCTTTGACAAGCCTTCGTGTCCTGTACCAGGTCCACATACGCATCGATAGAGATAGCCGGAGTCAGCTCGACATCCATTGACCGGCGGGCAATCATCCCGCTCACCAACGGAGCTGCAAAGGATGTGCCACTCCAAAAAGCGGTTTGCCAATGCCCTGGCCAACCTGTGACCCCAACAACTCCATATGGGCACGTTCCGTCTTCGCACTCTGTAAGAATTTCTGGGTTGCATCCGTTCCCACTGTCGCCGGCTGGCGCGTATACATCGCTTTTGTTCGAGTAGCAGGCCGGTTCAACTGTCGCTGATTCACCGGCTGGTGGGCCATAGGCTCCCACGCCCAGTACGGATTTGTAGACTGCTGGGAACTGCTCACCCGGGTCGGAGTCATTCCCCGAAGCGGCGACAATGACAATCCCTGCATTTGTCGCCAGGGATATGACAGCTTCCAGCGCAGCTCTGGGTGTGGCCGAGACCGTGCCAAACGGTTGTACATTTGAGTCAAGTGGCAATTGGGGGTCTGGGAAATCATTGCAGGTCTCCAACTGGTAAAAACCACAAACTTGTTCTTGTATCGCCTGCTTTGACTCACCATCCAGAGGCCATTTTGGATCATCCAGACCCAGGCTCAAATTGAACACGGTTGGCGTTCTGTCACCCTGACTTGTCACATTAGTGTAGGCATCGATCATCCCTTTAAGCAGATCATGTAGATAGCCGTAACCATCATCACGAAGTACTCTAACCAGGTGGATGTCTGCTTCAGGTGCCACGCCATAGATTAGCGAAGCCGCAAAAAGGCCATGAAACTGAATGGAATTTGTTGAATTCGAAGAGGCCTGCACCACGGGTGGGTCGATCGAAAGCTCAAACTGTGGTATGCATTGGTTCGTTGTAATTGGAACAGAAACCCAATTGGTAGCTGTCCCTGTCAACGTGAACGGTACTGTATCGAATACATAAACCTGGGGGCGACCGTACATGGATTTAGTTGGAGCGCAGGCGGGATGAGAAGTCAGTTCGCCCTGTTCGTTCAAGAGACCGATGCCGTGGGTGGATGTAAACGCCCATTGGTTCCAGAAGTTATCGATAGAAGCCCCGGTCGCAACTGGTTTGCCATAAGGCTCGGCTCCAACAGAGTTGGGGTCGGAGGTTGCAAACCCTCCTGCAATCGACGTGCCCAGATTCAACTCGGCGGTGACTGGAAAGCTGATTGCTTCCTCTGGGTTTTCCTTTTTGTACAGGCTGGCTGAAGCGGCCCGCACATGCATGATGGCAGTATAGAGAGAGGCGTAGTCGTTGCTCTCTACATTTGGGGTCAATGGAAGCCTGGCAATGACAAAATCGCCACGAGAAAAAAAGTCGGCATGAGAAGATAAATCGGCACGTTTATGATCTAAGAGGCCAGTCAATGTCCACGCCAAAGCTTCAGTGGCTGAAAGGACAATTTGTCCTTCCGGATTCTCAAAACTGTTGGGTGGTATGTAGCTTCCCTCCAAACCATATTCGTCACGCACCCGCACCACTTCGGCAAGTACGGCCTCAATATCCATTCTCAGCCCGGTTACAATGAGAAAGTTGGGTTCAAATGTCGGTTCCTGTGCCGTGTTGACTTCGAACGCTCCCAATTCACTTTTCTGTATGAATTGGGGCGGGGGCAGATTCACGCTGGCGCACGCACCAATCGCAATCCACACAAAGAACGACAACAGTAGATAACTCATTCGTTTCAACATGATTCGTTTCAACATGATCGGTCCTTTCCAGTTTCAAATACAAAACTAGCCACCGTACAGTTTGTGTAGGTGTGGTG
>JAHEML010000889.1 GCA_024643705.1 Caldilineaceae bacterium
TGGCGGCCATGAAATGTCTGGCTCTTGCTGAGCAGGCTCAAGTAGAGTTCGTCCCGGGCGTCCCGTTCCACTCGCTGGGCCAGCACCCGGATGACAAGACTGTTGACCAGATCGAAGAGACCAAAACTAACATACGAGGCCACTACCAGCAGCGCGGCGACGGTTAACGCCCGGCTGCCTGCCTGGGCGACCACCGTGTCGAAGGCCCGCCCCACCAGCACCGCCGACATGCTCTGGGCCGCGCCCATCCCCGCGGTTGTCAGCACAAAGGTGATCAGCAACGTTTTGTAGCGCAGAATATGAGAGGCCAGCCACGCCAGGGGGGATCGGGTGTTGTAGGGGAATTCGTCGGCAATCGTAAATTCGCGCAGGCTCATGGGAAAATCCGACTTGTTGTTGTGGTTGAAGGTGTACGACTGCTTATCACACGAGGTAAATGGACGAAATCGCGTCCGGCGACAAGTATAACACAGGGGTGATAGAATGGCGTGTGCGAGTGTCATTTACCCTCGGTCGTGGTAGGTGCGGTTACAAACCGCACCTACGCTTGGGAAACGGAATCTGTTTCCTGCACATTCCCTACCAGCCATCGTATTGATTCGGAGGCACTTTTGCCTTTCGCCGGTCTTCCGGCGCTCCTTTCTGCCTTTTGCCTTTGCTTTCTCTTTTCTTTGCCTTTTGCCTTCACTTCCATTACAGTCAATCCAACACAACATGACTATCCACCCAAACACCCATTATCCCAAACATCCATTATCCCAACCGGAGCAAATCCAATGACAACTTCAATCGATCCTACCTACTGGCAGGCCATGCCCTGGCGGAATATTGGTCCTTCTCGTGGTGGGCGGGTCATCGCCGTGGCTGGCGACCCCAACGACATCGCCACTTTCTACTTTGGCGCGGTGGCCGGTGGCATCTGGAAGACCACCGATGCCGGTATCACCTGGCTGAATGTCTCCGACGGCTTTCTCAAAACCGCATCGGTCAGCGACCTCTGCGTCTCGCCCTCCGACCCGAACGTCATCTACGCGGGGATGGGCGAGTCCACCATCCGCACCGACGTAACCCACGGCGATGGCGTCTACAAATCCACCGATGCCGGGCGTAGCTGGCGGCACTGCGGCCTGACCGACACCCGGCACATCGGCAAAGTGCGTGTCCATCCCCGCAACCCGGATCGGGTTTATGTGGCCGCGCTGGGTCACGCCTTTGGCCCAAACGAGGAACGGGGCGTCTTCCGTTCCCTGGATGGGGGGCAAAACTGGGAGAAGATTCTCTACGTCAGCGAGAAAGCCGGCGCGGTGGATTTGAGCATGGATCCCCAAAACCCGGACATCCTTTACACAACCTTCTGGGAAGTCCATCGCAACTTCTGGGAGCTGAGCAGTGGCGGCCCCGGCAGCGGCCTGTGGAAATCCACCGACGGCGGCGACACGTGGACCGACATCAGCCGAGCCAAGGGCTTGCCCCAGACAGGGCTGCTGGGGAAAATCGGCGTCTCTGCGTCCCCGGCCCAAGCTGGCCGGGTCTGGGCGTTGGTGGAAAGCCAGAACGCTCCCGGCCTTTACCGCTCCGACGACTTCGGCGCAAGCTGGCAACTGGTCAGCGACAACCCCGACCTGCGCCAGCGGCCCTGGTATTACATGCATGTCTTCGCCGACCCCCAAAACGCCGAGACGGTCTACGTTCTCAATCTGAATTTCTGGAAAAGCGTGGACGGGGGCAAGAACTTCAGCGAAATCGCCAATGCCCACGGCGACAACCACGCTCTGTGGATCGATCCCCGGAACAACCGGCGAATGATCGAGGGCCACGACGGCGGCGCGGGGGTCAGCTTTAACGGGGGCGAGAGCTTCAGCAGCGTCTACAATCAGCTCACCGCCCAGTTCTACCGCATGGATGTGGATGACCACTTCCCCTACCGAGTCTACGGAACCCAGCAGGACAACTCCAGCGTGCGCGTGCCCACCGACACATCCGATGGCGGCATCGGTTGGCGGGATTGTGAGATCGCGGGCACGGGCGAGAGCGGTTTCATTGCCGCAGACCCCAAAGATTCGGACATCGTCTACGTGGGGGCCATCGGCTCGTCTCCCGGTGGGCAGGGAAGTTTGCAGCGGGCCGACCTGCGCAGCGGCCAGATTCGCCTGGTCAATGTCTGGCCCGAAGCCACCGGCGGTGACATCGCACCCGCCGACATGCGCTACCGCTTCCCCTG
>JAHEML010000130.1:0-1927 GCA_024643705.1 Caldilineaceae bacterium
TGCCTTGGCATACGCCCCTGGCTCAGATAACACCCGTCAAGAAATATGCCAAACCCGGCCGCCCCTCCAAAGATGCCGTGGCTCGGACTGTAGGTTGGCAGGTGAGTGGTCAACTCATCATCAAAGAGACTGTTATCGAGGACGCACGTCAGTGGCTTGGCCGCTTCATTGTCGCCACCAATATTCTGGATGAGGACATCTTGCCTGACTGCTCCTTGTTGAACTGCTACAAGGAACAGAGCAGTTCTGTAGAGCGTGGTTTTCGTTTTCTGAAAAACCCTATGTTTTTTGCCGACAGTCTTTTCCTCAAGAGTCCTGCCCGCATTATGGCTATGATTATGGTCATGGGGCTGGCCTTGCTCATCTACGCCTTGGCTGAACGTCAACTTCAACATCAACTGGCTGCCTCCCAGGAGACTATTCCCGACCAGAAGGGACTCGCTACTCAAACACCCACCATGCGCCGGGTTGCCCAGATTTTCGAAGGCGTCGATATTCTGACGATTCGCCTTGACGGCCAAATTGTAGAGCGTCGAGTGCTCAACCTTTCCACAATACGCAGAACCATCATCCGCCTATTTGGACCAAACATTGAAAACTCCTATTTGCTCCAAACTTAGCTGCGGAATGTGAGCTAAATAATGAACATCCGCCCATTTTTGGGCGGATGTTCATTATGCCATTTTCCACACCACCAACAATGAAAACCCGTTGATTGATTCATGTGCAAACTCTCTATGGTTTAACCCACCAGATTCCCGCCCCCAACTCACCCCATCACCGTGACGGCGGGCGGCGGGAAGACGATGATCGTCCCTGGCGGCCTGCACCACGGGGCGTGCGTTTGCTGGCGGCCATGTCCCGCAGAGAAGCAATCTCGCCTTTGGCAAGGTGGGCCGATTCGCTGGGCGGCAATTGGGCAATCGTCAGCGGCCCAATCGACCAGCGTACCAGCCGGTGCAGAAAAAGATCAACCGCCGCAATCATGTGGCGAATCTGCCGTTTCTTGCCCTCGCGCAATACAATGCGCAACCACGTGCCCCGCCGGTAACCCTCTCCCAAAATCAGCCCCACAGGTGGGCCATCCACCACATCCACCTTGGCCGGAGCCGTGCGCCCATCTTCCAGGTCAATCCCATTGCGCAGCCGGTTGAGAGCCTCCTCACCGGGGAAGGTGTCGATAAGCACATAATAGGTCTTGGGATGCTCGTAGCGGGGATGGGTCAGCCGGTGGGCCAGTTCGCCATCATCGGTCAGCAGCACCAGCCCCTCACTGTTCAAATCCAGCCGTCCCACAGGAAAGACCCTGCCCACCCCAGGCGGCAGCAGATCGGCTACGGTGGGGCGACCATCCGTCTGTCCGCCGATGTCGCTGAGCATACCCTTGGGTTTGTAGACTTTGATATAGACGTGGCGGGTCTTGGCACGCAAGGGCTTACCATCCACCACGATCTTGTCGTTGGCTGGGTCTACCTTCATCCCCATCTCGGTGACGATGGTGCCGTTGACTCGTACCCGGCCCGCTTCAATCAGTTTTTCGCTGGCTCGACGGCTGGCAATTCCAGCAGCAGCCATCACTTTTTGTAATCGTTCTTCGCTCATCAGGCACCTCGGCAACTGTTACACAACTTTATCTTGGCTTCATATTGGCTTCATATTGGCTTCAACATCGTCGAACTAAGTTCGAACAAGAGCAATCATACCACAGATAGAGAGGGAGTGATGAGTAGGGACAGGAGGACACCGAAGTCTGGAACATGCGTTCCGTTGGCGCAGAAATCCAGATTCCCCTATCATGGATGATGCTCACCAACAGTCGCGGAAAGGCCGATCTCACCATCAGGTCAGCGGTGGACGCCCCCGGCTTGTTGCTGTGGAGTCGCTATCCAACAGACGGTTCAGACGAAAGGGACTTGGAAATGGCACG
>JAHEML010000130.1:1937-8056 GCA_024643705.1 Caldilineaceae bacterium
ACCCATCCTTCCCAGCTAACCTACGAAGCAGGCAAGGCCGATGCCCAGACATGGGCTGACATGCTGCTTCTCGATTTCGAGCATCACCCCTTCGACACCGTGGGGCTGACGGCCTACATGCGCGGGCTGCTGGATGGCGGCCCCACCCCCAGCGGCCATCTCACGCCGACAGTTGTCTGCACCCTGCCATCGAATGCCATCACCCCGGAAGAAGTGCGCTACAACGCATGGCAGGCGCGCCATGTGCTCACAGCCGGTGTTCATGGCATTCTGCACACCCACACACGCACAGCCGAATCGGTGAAAGCCTTCGTGCAGATTACCCGCTACCCCTTCCAGTCCCTGAGCCGGGATGTGATAGGCGAGGGGCTGCGGGGGGCCGGTGGTCAAAAACCGGCCAACGACATCTGGGGGCTATCCACGGCAGAATATGCCGCGGTGGCCGACCCCTGGCCCCTGAACCCAGCCGGTGAACTGCTGCTGGGCCTGAAGATCGAAGACCGACACTGTCTGCCCAACGTGGATGCCATCGCGGCCGTGCCAGGTATTGGCTTTGCCGAATGGGGGCCAGGTGATATGGGCATGTCCTTCGACGAGCCAGACGCCCACGATCCCCCCTACCCCCAGGTGATGAACGATGCGCGGGATCGGATTAAGGCGGCCCTGGATTTGCGGGGGATCGCCTTTTACTCCAGTTGGGCTGATCCCAGTTTGAGCATGGAGCAACGGGTCGATTTTTCGCTGGACGTGCTGGGCGTGCGCATGATGGGCGCGCCCAACAAGGAATGGGCCGACTATGGCCGTAAACGGACTGGCCGCACCATGCCTGTGTAGCACCAGATTGTGCTGCTGTTGTCTTTCTTTCACAGACCTGCCAGGTTGCAGAAACCTGGCAGGTCTGACCCTATCGCCCTTCCCAAAATGGCATTTGCGCGAGAATCCATTCTATTGTAGGCTGTTTTTGCATCACCAAGTGGGTTGACAATCCACCCTGTCCACACAAAATCCAGCATCCCCATAGCGTGTTACCTCATGTTGACTGTTCGCCACTGATTTGTGCGCGCGGCAATCGGGTACAGAGCCTGGGGACGTACAACTCCTAAAGAACAACTCCTAAAGAATTGGCGCAGAATCTGCCCAGGAGACCACGATGAGCATCACCTATGTTTTGCAACGCATCGCCCAGCTCATACTCATCGTCTTCATCGCCATCACCATCAACTTCATATTGCCCCGGATGATCCCCGGCGACCCAATTGAGTCGGCTTTGACGACAAAGATCGCCATTTCGGGCAATGTAAGCGTGGATGTGCAGAAAGTGGCCGAAGCCTATCGCCAAAAGTTCGGCCTGGACAAACCACTGTGGCAGCAATATCTCAACTATCTGAACGATGTCCTGCATTTTGAATTCGGCGTCTCATTGGTCAAATTCCCCGAGACGGTGGTGTCACAGATTCGATCTGCCCTGCCCTGGACCATCACCCTGATGATGGTCTCCACGATCACAGCCTTTCTGGTGGGGTCGATTCTGGGAGCGCTTTTCGTTTGGCCCAGCACACCCAGATTGTTTCACGTTTTGGTGTCACCCTTCATGCTGCTCTCCACCATCCCCTTCTTTCTTTTGGGCATCATCCTTCTCTCGATCTTTGCCACCGAACTACGTATCTTTCCACCCGGTGGTGGCTTCTCGCCAACTCTCATCCGCGGCTTCAACATGGAGACAATCCTCGACATCCTGCACCATTCCATCCTGCCCGCGTTGTCGATCATTTTGGGTAGCATGGGCGCGTGGGCGCTGGGTATGCGGGCCATGATGATTACCGTGCTGGGCGAGGATTACGTCACCTTTGCCGAAGCCAAAGGGCTACACCCCCGCCGGGTCTTTTTGTGGTATGGCATGCGCAATGCCATGCTGCCCCAGGTGACACAGTTAGCCCTGGCTCTGGGCGGGGTGTTGGGCGGCACGGTACTGGTCGAGGCCATCTTCAGCTATCCCGGCATTGGAACCCTGCTCTTCGCCGCTATTGCCACCAAAGATTATTTCGTCATCCAAGGCATTGTGCTGATTCTTATTTTTGCCCTGGCTGGCGCGCTCTTTATCATCGACATGATCTACCCCCTCTTGGATCCCAGAATTCGCTACACCGACTAATTGTTCACACCGAAAGAGCGAATCCAAGTTATGCCCCCCACCCACGGTACTGCAAAGGAGATTAGCCGATGAATCGGCTATTACGACTGTTTAACAGCCAACGCATCACAACCAACCTGATCATCGGTCTTGTCATCCTCGCGATTGTCATTCTCGTGAGCCTGCTGGGGCCGATGTTTGTCGACATGGAGTTGATCGAAGTTGGCGCGGTGGCTCCATCCAAACCCCCTTCTGCCGAATACCTGCTGGGCACCGACTCCCAGGGCAGAGACATGCTGGCCGTCCTCATCTCGGCCATTCCCCAAACCCTCAAAATGGGTCTGATCGCCGGGATCGTCGGCGTGAGCATCGGTCTACTTTTGGGGCTGCTGTCGGGCTTTTTCGGCGGCCCACTGGACACGGTGATCCGGGTCTTTGCCGACTCGCTGATGACAGTGCCGGGCATTGCCATCCTGCTGGTCATCGCGTCCAATATCGAATCCATGACTGTGGAAGTGATGGGTTTGACAGTCGCCGCGCTGGCCTGGATGTACCCAACCCGCACCATCCGATCCCAGGTGCTTTCCATCCGCGAACGGCCCTACATGGCAGTGGCCCGGGCCAATGGCGAAAGCGAACTCGAAGTCCTCTTTCGCGAGGTGATGCCCAACTTGGTGCCCTATGTGGCCGCCAGCCTGGTCGCTTCGATCAACGGGGCCATCCTCGCCACGGTGGGGCTGGAATCCCTGGGCCTGGGCGCGCAGAACGTACACACCCTGGGCACGACCATCTACTGGGCGCGCCGCTACAGTGCAGTGTTGCGGGGCCAATGGTGGTGGTGGGCACCGCCCATCATCGTTGTCTCACTTATCTTTATCGGCCTCTTTTTGGTCTCCATGGGGCTGGATCGCTTTGCCAATCCTGCCCTGACGGGTCAAGGTTCGGCCCGAACGCGACGGCGCAAAAATAAGGCGCAGCGAAATGCGGCCCAATTAAAGGCAGCCGCCAACCATCAAACCGGGGCCGACAACCAATCGGCACTGCTGCGGGTTGATAATCTGCAGGTGGTCTTTGAAACAGCCGCAGGGTCGGGGCCAGCGGTGGACAATGTCTCGTTTAGCATGCAGCCAGGCGAGCGCATGGGGCTGGTGGGCGAATCGGGCTGCGGCAAGACCACAATGGCAACGGCCATTCTCTCCCTGGTGCGCCCGCCGGGCCGCATAGCCGGGGGAAGTGTGCAATTGGGCGATATTGACCTGCTCGCGCTCCGGGATGAAGAACTGCGCAAAATGCGGCTGAAAGAGATTGCATTGGTTCCCCAGGCGGCCATGAACTCGCTCAACCCTGTCATGCGCATCAGCGAGCAACTGGCCGACGCCATTCGGGTGCACGAGACAACCCTCTCCCAGCCGGAGATCGAGACGCTGATTCGTGACTCCCTGATCAACGTGGGGCTGTCGCCAGAGGTCGCCAACCGCTATCCCCACCAGCTAAGCGGCGGCATGAAACAGCGTGTGTCGATTGCCATCGCCACCGTGCTTGGTCCCCAGCTCATCATTGCCGACGAACCTACCAGTGCGCTGGACGTGGTGGTGCAGCAGCGGGTGATGCTCACACTGGGGCGGGTGCAAAAGGAGCTGGGCGCGGCCATGATTCTCATCGGCCACGATATGGGCCTGATCGCCCAATTTTCCGACACTATCGGCGTGCTTTACGCAGGCAAAATGGTAGAACGGGGTGACATTGACACGGTTCTCAACGAACCCTGCCACCCCTACACCCGCTTGCTCATTGACAGCTTGCCCAAGCTGGAAAGCGAGAGCGAATTTATCGGAATTCCCGGCCTGCCGCCTGCGCTCTTCAACCGGCCCGGCGGATGCAGTTTTCACCCCCGCTGCCCCTTTGCCTTCGAGCGCTGCATGGCCGAGACACCCGAACCACAGTTGGTCAAGGGGCGTCAGGTAGCCTGCCATCTCTACCCCGATCTGGGCCAATTGCCCCCCATCCCCATATCGTCGGTGGTTGTGGCAGGCGATGGCGCGCTGCCCACGGGTATTGTGGACAAGACGACGACTGATGCCAACACGGCCAACGGAAACACCGCAACCGGGGAGGCGCAATCATGACCGAATTGCTCAAAGTAAGCAACGCTTCGAAGATGTTCTACGACGGGCCGATTTGGCGTCGTCAAACCACCGTAGCGGTGGACAATATCTCCTTCTCTATCGCTGATGATCGGCCCAGCATTACCGGGGTGGTGGGTGAGAGCGGCAGCGGCAAAACCACCCTGGCCCTGCTCTTGCTGGGCTATGCCCAACCGAGCAAAGGCCAAGTGGTCTACCGGGGCCAAGATTTGGCCGACATGTCGAAGCAAGAACGGTTTGAATTTCGCCGGGTGGTGCAGCCCATTTTCCAAGACCCGTTTGCGGCTTTCAATCCCTTTTATCTGGTAGACCATGTGCTTCAGGTTCCCATCAAGCGTTTTAACCTTGCATCCACCGAGGCCGAGGCCGAAGAGTTGATCGTCGAGGCGTTGCAGCTTGTTGGCCTGCGACCGGCAGAAACCTTGGGCCGGTTTCCCCACCAACTCAGCGGCGGCCAACGACAGCGTATTATGGTGGCGCGGGCGTTGCTCTGTCGGCCCCAGCTCATCATCGCCGACGAACCGGTCTCTATGGTAGATGCCTCGCTGCGGGCCACCATCCTTGCCAGCTTGCAAACCCTGAACCGGGATTTGGGCATTTCGATTGTCTACATCACCCACGATCTGACCACGGCCCATCAGGTGTGCGACAACATTATTGTCATGTACGGCGGCCAGGTGGTCGAAGCGGGCGCGGTGGGCAGGGTGATCCGTGATCCTCAACATCCCTACACCCAATTGCTCGTTTCGTCGATCCCACTGATGGACCGTTCCCAGCGCTGGGAAAATCAGGAAACAACCGAGCCAACCGAGCAAAATGGGCGTGTCTCGGTTGGGTGCAAGTTTGCGCCACGCTGCCCTCATGCCGAAGACCGCTGCTGGACTTCTCCACCCCCGCTCTATCAAACAGAATCGACACGCGCCGTGGCCTGTGTTCTGCAGGACAACAGTCCTGTCTTGGAAGGGCACGATGTGACCAGTGTGTTTTTGTAAAACTATCAAGGTAACTACCAACCCTTTGCCACGAATTCAACGAATGTCACGAATGATCTAGCCAAATTCGTGGGTATTCGTGCAATTCGTGGCGAAAATCCGGTCAGTGGCTTGGTAATTACCTATCGAGCAAGCATAAAAATAGCGGGGAATCCGGCACCGGATTCCCCGCTATTTTTATACGGCGCACGTTTGTGTGCGCTATCCTCTACAGTCCACCCAAATGCGCCTACTGCACAGGTTGGATGTTGTGGACGATCATGTTCCAGGCTTCCCATGGGGGATAAGGAGCCACATAGGGGTCGGATTCATTGGGCCAGGCGGTCCAATAGGTTTCATTGAAAACGACCACGTGCAACTCTTCCAGCAACATCAACTCTGGCATATCCCGCAGATAGATGTCGAGCGCTTGGTTGGCTAACTCCACATAGCGAGCGTTGTCGGTTGAACCGACCATGCCTTCCATTTCGTCAAGCAAAGCATCAAGCTCTGGGTTGCGATAGCGAGAGCAGGCCTGAATGCTGGGGCATGGCTCGCCAAGTGGCACGGCAAAACGGCTATGCATATCTTTCAGGGTTTCGTATGGCTCGGACAAGCTACCGCAGTGAACCCGGAAAATGGTGTCGAAATTACCTAGCAGCATGTCGCTGTTCCATGCAGTCGAGCCTTCCGGCTCCAGCATCTCCACAGCGTTGAAGCCTGCCTTTTGAAGCTGGGATGCAACCACAGGAGTCAGGGGAGCCAACCATTGGGGTGTGCGCAGGGGGATTGTCAACACTTCGCCATCTTTGGCCCATTGACCGTCGGCATTTTTGGCAAAACCAGCAGCCGTCATGTGTTGCTCAACCAGGT
>JAHEML010000890.1 GCA_024643705.1 Caldilineaceae bacterium
GTCGATGGCGGGTTGATTGACAAGATTGCACGATCATACAGCCGATTTAAGCTGGCGTCAAGGGGATGGACGATCGACTTTTATGGTATATTGGTACTATTTCTGAACGAGCAACCCCACTGACACCCAAGACACACCCCCTGTAGGCCGACCCCAACCCATCGCAATGTCGATTGACTTGACGCCGCCCAGCCCAGGCGTCGTATAGTTTCCTTCTATGGTAGAATAATCCCCATTTGCGACAGCATATACTCTTTTCATCAAACCAACACAACGAAACCAACAACGAGCACAACAAAGCGCACAACCAGGAGTAGATGATGCTGAAAGCAGGAATCTTTTTGGATGTAGAAAATTTGAGCAGAAATGGCGGGTGGGGTGTCCGCTACGAGGTAATCAAGGAGTTGGTGGCCGCCCAGGGGCCAGTGACTGTGCTGCGGGCCAACGCCTACCTGGCGGTGGATGTGGAGCGAGAAGCCGAAGACCCAGCCTATCGCCAGCGTCAGTCGGACTACCGTGGCGCGATTCGACGCACAGGCTTTCACCTGATCCACAAAGAGGTGCGCCGCTACCGCGACTCGGAAGGTGAAATGGTACTCAAAGCCAACGCCGATCTGGACCTGGCCGTGGATGCTCTCTTGCAGTCGGATAATTTGGATTACATTCTGCTGGGTAGCGGCGATGGCGATTTCTTACGCCTGGTGCGCGCCCTGCAAAGCCGGGGCAAGCGGGTGGACTTGATCTCCTTTGCCAACACAAGCAGCGAACTGGTGCGCGAAGTAGATAACTATTTCAACGGTTTTCTCATCCCCAATGTGGTTCCCGCTGATAATGTGCGCGAAACTCGCCTGCGGGGGGTGCTGCACGCAGTCAACGAGGAAAAAGGTTTTGGCTTTATGACTGTGCGCACCGGCCTGGGGCCAGACGATG
This sequence comes from Caldilineaceae bacterium, assembly GCA_024643705.1. Classification (GTDB taxonomy): domain Bacteria; phylum Chloroflexota; class Anaerolineae; order Caldilineales; family Caldilineaceae; genus JACQGT01. The sequence continues at coordinate 931 of JAHEML010000890.1, forward strand.
TACGCTACGATGTCTTTTGTCACATTACCGATGTCTCGAAGGGTGGGCAGCCCATCGACAATGCCACCTTTGCCAATCTGCGCAACCGCCGAGCCATCATCGAATTTGATCTCGCTCCAACCGATGATGGCCGGGTGAAGGCCGTGAACGCGCGGGAGTTCCGCTGGACAGGTTAAATCGTTCGGGCGGGATAAATCGTTCGGGCGGGATAAATCGTGAAGTGAAAAGGAGCTAGTGATGTTTCCCATCGAAAACGACCGCTTGGCCGGGCAGATTGCCTTCCTCTTGGAGATCGACGGCCTGAAGCAGGTGCTGCGCCGCTCGCTGATCTTTGGCTCGTCACGCCGGGAAAATTCGGCAGAACATTCGTGGCATCTGGCTATGCTGGCCCTGATTCTTCATGAACACGCCAACGAGAAGGTAGACCTGCTGCATACGATTAAGATGATGCTCGTCCACGATATTGTAGAATTGGATGCAGGCGACACCTTTGCCTATGACTTTACAGGCTACGATAGCAAAGAGGCGCGAGAGCAGGCCGCCGCTGACCGCATTTTTGGCCTGCTGCCCGCCGACCAGTCCGCCGAGTTGCGGGCGCTTTGGGACGAATTCGAGGCGCTCGCAACAGCCGAAGCCCGGTTTGCCAATGCGGTGGACAGGCTGATGCCTATGTTTCACAACCTGGCCGATGGCTCGACTACCTGGCAATCGCCGGGGGTGCGGGTCGAGTTCGCCGCCGAGCGTGCCAAAGCCATCGATGAAGGTTCTGCGCCCCTTGCCGGGTTGGCCCAGGAAATTCTACGCCGAGCTTCAGCCGACGGGTTGTTTGCCGTCGCGACCGAAGAATGAACCTTTGTTTGTCTTTTTGTATTCTGCCGATGCAGGAATGGTGCTGTGACTATCCGCCGTCTATCTTTCTGGTTCAAAAAGCATCCTGATCTCTGCTTTTGGCTCCTCTTTGGCCTGCTCAACTGCCTGCTCTTTCTGCCTGGTCTGCTGTTGCCCAGCGAAGAGGGGGGTGGGTTCTGGGCGCAATTGGCCGGTGCATGGCCTTCCCCTTTGCTGCTTTGGACAACTCTCGTCATCTGGCGGCCCGCACCAGATTTGGTCAGGCTGCATGTGGAATGGGTTGTGCTGGTTTCCCTTCTGGTGACCTTCGCTCCCCTGCGCCGTGCGATCGTGCGCTTTCTGCTTCTGATGGGGTATCTTTTCGGCCTCATCTATGCGATCTACGAAGCCTTCTTTCGTGCGCTTTATCAGGTCGAGCCGGTATTCTATAGCCAATACCGG
>JAHEML010000891.1 GCA_024643705.1 Caldilineaceae bacterium
GGGGTAGTGGTTGACAAAGAGAAAGCCTGTCGCGCCAGCCAGTAAACTGCGCCCATACTTCTCTGAACGATGCACGCCCCGACTCATCCCCGCTGGGTTTTCGCTGGTTGTCAGGACGATCTGCCCGGCAATTTCGTCGGCCCGTTTGCCAAAGTCGTCCGGGTGGCCTTCGGCCATGTCCACCAGCAGGGCTTCTACACTCCCCGCGGGCGAATAGGGCAGGCTGATGCAGGGCAGTTTCTTCTGCACCGGTCCCAAAATTTCCAAGGTCGCTTCGCCCCGGGTCCAGCCGCCAAAGGGGAATGGTTCGGCGTGGACATTGTGCAGACCGTAGGCGCGCATCTTCTCCTGCATAAATTCGACGGCCATGCGCTCGCCTTCTGTCCCCGGAAAACGGGAGCCGCATTCGTCGCAGAGATAGGTCAAATTGTCCAGGACTTCGCTGGTGGTGTGGATGTCGCCGATGATCTGGCGGTCGATGGTGAGGAAGGAGTTGTGGGTTGACATCTGGGTTCCTTGTAGCGGGTGTATGGGGTTGTAGGTGACGGACGATCGACGATTGACGACGGACGTCCAACCTTCGGTCGTCTGTCGTCTAAAAATCTAGTTCAGCGGATCGGCCAGCCACGCCACACTCTGACATATCAGGCGGCGATAGTTCTCTGCTGCCCAGGTGCTGGCCGTGTGCCCTGGCGCAGAATAGACCACTTTCCCCCGCCCTTCCGCTTTCGTCCAGACCATGGGGTAGACAAAGCCGCGGTCTTCGGCAGTCATGTGTACATCCACCCCTTGGTCAAAGTCCTGAATGTAAAATTCGTCGTGTACGCTGAACGCGCCCACGCCTGCTGTCACTGGGTGTTTGCGGGCAACGGGTGTCACTGTGAAATCAAACTGGGGTAGGTGGTTGAGGAAACGCCCTCCGATGAGTTGACGCATGGTCTGGTTGCTCTCGCGCAGCACAGTGGCTGCGTGCAGGGCAAGTAGCGCTCCGCCATTGCGCACCCAATCGCTCAAAGCGGCGGTTTGGGCCGTGGACAGGTCTTCCGCCACGACGCCATCTTTTTGTGCGCCGCCCAAGCAGGTGTAGATCGCTACGATATCTACTTTGGTATCCACCTTTTCTTCGTGCAGGTGTAGAAGCGCGTCTCCATCGTAGGTGGTGGTGATTGTGTGGCCATCACTCTCTGTCATCTCCCGGAACGCATTGGCGAAACCGTCAAAATCGTGGTGGACGCCGCCAAGCAGCAGCAGAATATGTACGCTCATTTTGCCTTCTCCCAAGAAATTTTCGTTGTTGTGCCATCAAATGGGTCCCCAGCCATCGCGGCTGATTGACAGTCGTCGTTGCCTGCTGGTAGGATCATATCCATCGGCTTGCTCCTACCCAATTTACACCCAGCTATGATAGCACACAACCACAATTCACCCACGCCTGACAGCCCTGCACCAGTCGGCTCTGTACCTGCCAGCCCGCGCATTCTCCTTATCTCGCCCCGTGGCCCGCTCTATCGTCACCGGGGCGGCACGTGGAAGAAGTCTCTGCGCTATCCACCCCTGACGCTGACAACCCTGGCTGCCCTTGTGCCTCAAGAGTTGAACGCCACAATCGAACTAGTGGACGAGGGCATCGCCGAGACCGACCTGGACGCAAAGGCCGATCTGGTGGGGATCAGCGCCATCACCGGCACAGCGCCCCGTTCGTATGAACTGGCCGCCCACTTCCGTGGCCGGGGGATCCCGGTGGTGTTGGGGGGCGTCCACCCGACCCTGTTGCCGGAGGAGGCCGCCCAACATGCCGATTCTGTGGTGGTGGGCTATGCGGAAGATAGCTGGCCCCAATTGCTGCGGGATTTTGTGGCCGGGCAGATGCAGCCCCGCTACGATCAGCAGCCGGGGTTGAGCCTGGCTGGTCGCCCCTTTCCCCGCCGGGAGATGCTGGGTGTGCGCGGCAACTTTGCCATCGGTCACACCATCGAAGCCACCCGGGCTTGTGTCCACTCCTGCGAATTTTGCGTTGTGCCCAGCGCGTGGGGGCGCAAACCCTTTCAGCATCCTGTGGCCCATGTGGTGGACGATATTCGCCAGATGGGGGCTAAACGGCTCCTCTTTTTGGACCTGAACCTGATCGCCGATGTGCAGTACGCCAAAGAATTATTTACCGCACTCATCCCGTTGAAGGTGCAGTGGGGCGGTCTGGCGACGGTGGGCATTGTGTGGGA
>JAHEML010000131.1 GCA_024643705.1 Caldilineaceae bacterium
TCACCAACTTCGGATCAAGTGCGGGCGGTCTGTCCATTTGAACCTTCCTATAAAATGGGTCGGATTCGGTAGTGATCAATCGGATGGTGAAAATTTACTACAAAGAAGCAAAGAGTTGATTCTGTCGTTCCGTACCTTTGCTTCTTTGTCCCTACTAAGTAACTCGCGTTCTACCCAGTTACTTTTAGGAAGATTTGGGCCGCATGGCTCAATGGGTAGCTTTGCAGTAAAAAAATGCACTTTACCTTCATTCTGATCACTACAAAAGGTGTCGGATTCGTGTTCCAACATACCATTGCAACACTGCGCCAGACGACTATGCGCAACGAACAATACAACACACGACGCAAACAGATATTGTCCAGCCCGGAACTAGGCAAGCCTCTCGCGCACCACAGCGCTGGCATAATCCATCACTGTCACCACAATCACAATCGCCCAGACCGCGGTGGCCGCGTTGTTCCACTGAAGCTGATTGATCCAGCGTGAGAGTTCCATACCGATGCCGCCCCCACCCACAAAACCGATGATGGTGGACATGCGCACGTTGATGTCCCAATGATAGACGGTGAATGAGATATAGGGCGGGGTGATCTGGGGCACGACCGCATACCAGATCACTTGCAGGCGGTTGGCCCCCGTGGCTGTGATGGCTTCAATTGGCCCCAAATCGATGCTTTCGGCGGCTTCGGAATAGAGCTTGCCCAGGTTGGCAATTGTGCTGACGGTGAGGGCGAGCACACCGGCAAAGGGGCCAAAGCTAACCCAAATAGCAAAAATGGTAGCGAGAATCAGCGGCTCGATAGAGCGGGTGAGATTGAAGAATGTGCGGGTAAGGATGTAGACCGTGTTGCCCAGACCAGTGGTGGGCATAATGTTGCGCGCACCTAAAAAACTAAGCGGCACAGCCAGGATAGCCGCAAGCGTTGTTGCCATCAGCGCCAAAAAGACCGTTTCGATCATCTTGTCGATGGTGATCCGCAGAGCTTCGCTAGGAGATAACCCGCCTGCTTCCCACGTTGCCTCGGCCAGAAGTTTGTGATCGCCGGGATTCTCGGCCAACAGGGGTGGGATATCCGTCTCGACGGTAAAATTGCCGCTGGCATCGGTGGTGAAGCGCTCGTCGCGCAGGCGGCCTTGCAAGCCGGTCACCTGCCAATAGAGCCGCCCCTCCGTGTTGGGACGAAAACCGCTGCCCTGGATTGTCACAGGTTCGCGCGCGTTCAGGCAGGTGGACGAAAGGAGCAGATCCGCATCGCCACCCGTAGGCACGCCTGCGGCATCACCCGTGCAGGGGACGCGCAAACTGCTTTCCCGGCTTTCGCTCTGCTCGCCCCGCTCAAAAAGGGATGGCTGCACCAAATCAGTCAGAATGGGGCGGGCTTTGGGCGCGCCTTGAATCAGTGTGCCCAGGTCGATCTGGGTTGCATTCCAGCTCCAAACATAGAGGGGAATCGCAATGACAAGAAGAAGCAGGGTTTTGCCTAGCCGACTATTGATCATCAGACCACCCGCTTCCGCACTTCGCTGCTCAAAAAGTCCAGCGCGATCACCACCAGGGCAATGGCCCAGATGGCTGCACCCGCGGCCCGAAAATCGGTGAGGCGAATCCACTGCTGGAGCAGAAAGCCGATGCCACCCCCGCCCACAAAACCAATGATTGTGGACATGCGCACGTTGATATCCCAGCGGTAGACGGTGAAGGCGATGAAGGGGGGCCAAACCTGGGGCAGCACACCAAACCAGATCACCTGTAAACGGTTGGCCCCTGTGGCGGTGATCGCCTCAATCGGCCCCGGTTCGATGCTTTCGATGGCTTCGGAATAGAGCTTGCCCAGTGCGGCAATCGAGTGGACGGTGAGCGCGAGCACCCCGGCAAATGGCCCCAGCCCCACCCATACCACAAAAACAATCGCCATGATCAACGGCTCGACCGCACGCAAAATATTAAGCAATGTACGCGTGACATAATAGACGGCCAATGTCGCCGGGTTGACCCGCATAAGGTTGCGCGCGGCAAAAAAGCTGATAAAAACGGCCAAAATCGCGCCCAGTGTCGTTGCCATCAGCGCCTGGGCAATCGTCTCGCCCATGCGCCCGATGACCAACCGGCTCGTCTCGCTGAGACCAAGGGGGCCAACCCTGGTGACATATTGGGCTTCCAGTCTGTGGGTCTGGGGATCGCTGTTGGCCACGACTGGCATGAGGGCGTCGATGGAAAACGCGCCGTTCTCGTCGGCTACAAATGCCAGCAGCCCGTCTGTTCCCCGCGCCCGTGCCCGATCCCCAATCGCATTCTGAAACCAGATTTCGCCCTCTGTGTCGGCGGGAAAACCAGCCCCAGAAATGGTGATCCTGTCGCCGGGATTGGCACAGGCCGCGCTCAGACGCATGGTGGGGCCGGTATCGGTAGCGGATGAAAGATTCGGCGTGGTTCCGCATGGGATTTGGATGGCAGCGGGTATGGATGTGGTGTCGATTTGGCGGTCGAAATAGCTGGGCTGCACCAATCCGGTGACAAATGGCACCACTTTGGGCGCGCTGGTGATCACCCGGGAGAGATCGATTTGGGTCACCTGCCAGCCGATGGCGTAGACCAGCAAAGCGATACTCAACACCAGCCGCATTGTGCCGGGGTTTCTCCCCTGGGCGTAGAGCCTGGCTTCCCATGCCTGCCACAACCAGAAGGGCAACGCCAATGGGGCCAGCACCCACAAGTTCAGCCAGCCGAGCAAAAAGATCAACACGCCAGCGGTGAGCAAAATCAAGAGACCCCGTTCGCGTTTCCCGGTATAGGCCTGGCCGGAGCCGGGCACGATCAGCGAAAGCAGAGTTGCCAGAGTGGGGTTATGGGATGTTCTGGGCAGGCTATCGGCTTGGGACATGGGAAATAGCGAATGGTGGATAGGGAATGAGGAATGGCAAATGTGAAGCGTGCTGCGGGAAACAGAACGTTAGCGAATCTCGACCTCGACCGCCTCTTCACCATAAATCTCCCGAAAGCGGGCGTCGTCGATATCCAGCGGGCCGCCGTCAAAGACGATCACCCCATCTTTCAGGGCGATGATGCGGGTGGCGTAGGTGCGAGCAAGGCTGAGAAAGTGGAGGCTACACAGCACAGTGACGCCCATCTCCCGGTTGAGTTGCTCGATGTATTTCATAACCGAATGGGAGGTGGCCGGGTCCAAACTGGCGACTGGTTCGTCGGCCAGAAGCAATTTGGGGTCTTGCATCAGGGCGCGGGCAATGCCCACCCGCTGCTGCTGTCCGCCGGATAGTTCATCCGCACGGTTGTGGGCTTTGTTGGCAATGCCCACCAATTCCAGATTCGCCATGGCCCGCGCTCGATCTGCGCCAGACCAACGGCCCAGAATGCTCCTGGCCGCGGAGACATAGCCCAGGCGACCTGTCAGCACATTGGTCAGCACGGGCAAACGCTTGACCAGATTAAAGTGCTGGAAGATCATCCCGATCTGGCGGCGGACACGGCGCAGTTGGCTAGGGTCGGCAGCAGTGACGTCTTGCCCATCCCAGATTACTTGGCCGCTGGTTGGCTCGATCAGCCGGTTGATGCAGCGCAGGAGCGTGGACTTGCCCGACCCGGACAGACCGATGACCACCAGAAATTCACCATCTTTCACCTCAAAAGAGATGTCGTTGAGGGCGTGGGTTCCATCGTCATAGATTTTGGAGAGGTGTTTGACTTCGAGCATAAGGTTTAGAGATTGGGAGATAAAAAGATTAAGAGACTGGGAGATTGAGTCACGGTCATCGATGAAAAAAGGACAATCTCTCAATCTCCCAATCTCAAATTTCTACACTATTTCGATAGGTCTTCGATGTTGATGCCGGCCGCGTCTAGCTGGGCGCGGAACCCATCGTAGAAGGAATCGTCGGCTGCTTCCAGCCCGCTGATGGAGTAGACTGTGTTGAGCGCCTCTTTGCCCGCATCGGTCTGGGCAATCTCTAGCAGGGCGGCCACAATCTGATCTTCCATTGCCTTGTCCAGGCCAGGGGCAAAGCTGACGCCGTCGTTGGGGATGGGGGGCGATTCGGCGATGACAACAACTTTCGTCATGATGTCGGGCAGGTCTTTTTCGACAGAACTGCGGGCATCCACAAAGGTCGCGCCACCGTCACACTCGCCGTTGTAGACGGCAATCGCCACATTGTTGTGGGAGCCGGCCTCCACCGTCTTGGCAAAATCGGTGTCTGGGTTCACACCCGCGGCCTGCAATTCCACACGGGGGATTATATAACCGGATGTGGAGAGAGGATCGACCCAGCAGAAGGTCTTGCCCTTCAGGTCGGCCAGAGTTGCGATGCCGCTATCGGCCTGGGTGATGATTTGGCCCTTGTAAGAGGTGCTACCAAAACGAGAAGTGGCGATGCGCGCTTCGACCCCATATTTTTCGTGGGCCAGTAGGTAAGCGAAGGTGTTCAACCAACCGATGTGGGCATTGCCTGCACCCATTGCTTCGACCACTGCGGCGTATGAGGTAGCCACGTTGGAATCGATGACCAGACCGGTTGCTTCTTCCAGCATGGCTTCGATGGCTTCGCCGCCAGCGATGATCTCCTGGGTGTCGCCGGAGGGCACAAAAGACATAATGAGTGGATTGTCGGCGGTACCCAATGCGGGGCCAGTTGCTGCTTCTGGCGCAGAACCAGCAGCTTGGGGCGGTGGCGGCGCAGCACAACCAGCCACAGCCAGCACCAGGATGGCAAGAAACGTCAGCAGAAAAACACGCTTCATAGGACATTCTCCTTCCGATGTAAGTTGGGATAAATCAAATGGAACCAATGAGCAAACAGAACACGGTGGCCGAATTTCTGGGCCGAGGCACTGGGACAATGGACCCAGCGGCAGTATGATACATCAGAGAGGCCGAATGGGCAATCAGTATTGGGCAATCAAAATTGAGCAACCAACATTGGAGTGGCAACAGGCATGAACCCTCAACTTATCTGCGTGGCTGGCTTGCCTGGCTGTGGGAAATCCGTTGTGGCCCAAAGGGTGAACCAGCAAATGGGCGGCCTGCTCTTGCGCACAGATGCTATCCGCAAAGAGCTTTTCGCCTCGCCCGACTACAGCGCAGAAGAGAGCATCCGCACCTATGCCGAGTTCTATCATCGGGCAGAAACAGGCTTGATCCAGAGCCGCACGGTGGTGATGGATGCCACATTCTACTCCCACGCCAGCCGGGAGAAAGCAGCGGGGATTGCACAGAGCGCAGGTGTTCCCTGGCGGCTGCTCCTTGTCACCGCGCCCGAAGAGCTTGTGCGCGAGCGTATTGCCGCGCGCGCAGGTGATGTTTCCGATGCGGATTTCCATGTCTATTTGCAAATGAAGGCGATTTTCGAGTCGATGACGGAAGTCCACACCGTGATCCACAACGCTGGTGGGCTACAAGCTCTTTTCGCCCAGGTGGATGCAGCCCTGGCTGTTGATGCGAACCAGGGTACGTTTTGACAAAATGTGAACCAAACGCACATTGATTGTTAACAATTGGTGGTTACTTTCAGTCTGTCACAGGGGCCTGATTCCTTGTCACATAGGCACTTTATGGTATACTGGCACGTACAAGACAGGTACGCTGCCAGCCATTGATGGATTGAGAACCCAAGACAGGCGATCACATCCGACCAGTTGGGTTGTCGCGGTTGTGTATTGAACCATTTGAGAGGTTGACATCTCGTGGAAACTCCCCTCACTCGACAAGAATCCATCGCCGTTGCTGCGCCCGTGCGTACTGCCCCCCGACGGTTGCTCAGCGGAAGCCAGAGCCGCCGACTGCGCGAAGCCTTGCTGGCTTACTCGTTTCTCCTCCCATCCATCGTGATCATCGGGCTTTTTGGCCTCTTCCCCTTGGCTTTTGCCGTCTACGAGAGCACATTGCGGGGATTAAATAAAGTTGTTGGCACACCCGATGGCCTGGGCAACTATTTCAAAGCAGTGGACAACCTAGCCTATGTCATCGGTTTTTGGATGGCTGCGGCATTTGCCTTCTTTGCTGTGCGTAGCCTTTTGGCAATCGTGCAAGAGCAGCGAGAATACAACGCTCGCCCCTGGCCCTGGCTACTGCCTGGTGGGTTGGTAGCCGTGAGTGTGGCCCTTTTCGCCCGTTTTGTCTTTTCCCTTCTCCCCGAACTCCTGATCATCCCCAGCAAGCTACGTGGACCAGCCAACACACCGGAAAATTTTACAGCAGCGATCAAAGAAGCGTGGCTATTGCCAGCAATTCAGCAAGCCCTGTGGACGAGTGTAATCGTTCTGCTGATTGGCGTGGCTGCGGCTGTTCTTGTGAATCGGATGGCAACCCGACGCCGCGCACTGCCCCGGGTCTATTTTGGACAATTCTTCTCCATTACACTCCTGACCATTGGAGCAATTGTCCTGGGATGGTTCACATGGCAGCAGGTGGAGATGGCCTACGCCGTCGCCCTGGAAGCCGGTGAAGGGCTAGAAATCTGGACCCAGGTCATCACCATCAGCGCGGGCTTTTTGTTGTTGATTTTGGCCTGGTGGGTGTGGGAAAGCGCAGACGAACAGACGTCTAACCTGGTGATGGTGTTCCGATTGGTCAGCGCGGTGATGCTCATGGTGGGCGGTTGGCTTCTCATTGGCGAACTACCCAGGGTAGTGGCTGCGGGCGACAAAACCTGGTGGCAGGGTTTACAAAACACGGTCTACTATGTGCTTGGCACCGTCCCCCTGCAACTGGGGATTTCTCTGGTATTGGCCGTCTTGCTCTTTCAGAAAATCCGGGGCCAATCATTCTTCCGCATGGTCTACTTTCTGCCCTATATCGCGCCCTTTGTGGGCACGGCGGCGGTCTTCCGCATTCTTTTCTCCAACCGTCCCAGTGCGCCCATCAATAGCATGCTTACCTCGTTGGGCTTTGACACGTTGCAATGGTTGAACGAACCCAACGGCATCTTTCGTCTCATCAGCGGCGCCGACCAAGCGATTGCGTCTGCACTATCTGGGCCGAGCCTGGCCTTGATCGTCATCATGATCTACGGCATTTGGACTTTTGTGGGCTTCGACACAGTCATATTTCTGGCTGGGTTGGGTGCTATACCCAAAGAGCTATACGAAGTCGCGTCCATCGACGGAGCCGGTTCCTGGGCACAGTTTCGCCATGTGACACTACCCCTGCTTTCGCCCACTCTCTATTTCCTCAGCCTCTACGCGGTCATCGGCACATTCAAAGCCTTCAACCATATTTATGTACTACGTACAGGCGGCGCGCTGGGCACAACAGACACAGCCAGCATCGTCATCTTTCAAGCATTCAAACGCGACACCCGCTATGGCTATGCATCGGCCCTGGCGATTTTGCTGCTGATTATCATTCTGGCAGTCACGGCCATCAACAACCGCATCGCCAGCCGGAGGGTTTTCTATGGCTAATGCAGTGGCAAAGGCACAACCGACCAAAATTCATCCCGATGCCCGCACATTTAGTATCGGGCGGGTGTTGATCTACTTTGTTCTAACCCTGGGCGCAGCCGCAGCAATCATCCCCTTCTTGTACACCATCAGCGTCTCGCTGATGAATCTGACCGAAGCAACCGGCGGCGCGTTCTATCCGGGGCAGTTGGCGGGCAATGGGTTTGATCCGAGCAAATTGCAGTGGGGCAATTACATTCAGGCCTGGAACGATGCCCAGTTCTCCCGCTATTTTATGAACAGCGTGAAGATTACATTCATCACCCTGGCGGGTGAAGTCATTTTTTGTTCACTGGCTGCCTATGCCTTTGCCCAGATGGAGTTTCCCGGCAAGAATTTTCTCTTTGCTCTGCTACTTTCAACGTTGATGCTGCCCGAAGCCATCATCTGGGTTCCCAACTTTATCACCGTCGCCTGGTTGGGGCGCATCAGCCCTATCCCCTGGATGAACAATTGGCCCGCTCTGACCATCCCCTTTATGGCGAGTGCCTTTGGCATCTTCCTGCTGCGTCAATTCTTCTCGCAGATACCACGGGAGCTTTGGGACTCGGCCCAGATCGACGGTGCAGGCCATCTACGCTATCTGGCAACCGT
>JAHEML010000892.1 GCA_024643705.1 Caldilineaceae bacterium
ACCTGAACCTGCACCGAGGGCTGGCCGTCGTTCATCACTTCCACATCCATGCGGTAGGTCTCAATGCTGTTGATCTGTTCCACTGTTAGCGCTGGCCCGCCGCCAAAGGTTTCGGCAACGGGGGTGGCCGATTCGCGCTGGGCTGGGGCTTGGGCAGGCGGTGTTGTTTGCTCCTGGTCGGTCTGTTCTTGAGATGCCTGCTCTTGGGCAGCAGGAGCACTGGGTACAGGGGTGGGATTGGCTGCGCTGTTTCCACAGGCCGCGACGAGCAACGTCAACGTCAAGACAATTCCAATGCTGGCTGATTTCACCTTCGTTATGTTCACTCTCTCTTCTCCTCTTTTGGTGTCAGTTCCTCTTCAATCCGTGCGACGGTCGCCTGGACCAGTGGCCGATCGTCCGCTTGCAGAATGGGTGCCAGCAAACGGGCCGATTCGCAGTACAATCGCAGACCTGCACGCACTTCTTCGTGTAGCGATGGTAAGTTTTCGCCGGGCAACTGTAGACCGAAGGCGCGCTGTGCCAGCCAGCTCCATCGGCTATTCGCCCCCAGCGCGGCGCACACATCGCCGGGCAAGCTGTTGTCGCTGTTGCTCAAAATGGCCTGTTGCACCTGCATCAACCCAGCCAAGCCCCAGGACAGACCAAAGCGCGCCTGGAGCAGGCGGCCCGCATGGTTGCGGCGTAGACCCTCCAGCCCCTTGTGGGCCTCTTCGATCCAACCAACCATTTGCCCGCTGGCGTAGCGATCTGCTTTGGCTTGCATCTCATTTGACCAAACAAAGGCCCGCGCGCGGCTCTGCATCGGGGCAAACAGCCCATCCGGATCATGCAAGGAGACTGCGTCGCGCAGGGCGGCTATCACTGTCACCGCCTGCGCGGGATCGGTGAACCATTCGTCACTTTCGGTGGGTGTCGTGGGGTTGACAGTCACCAGCATACCATCCACCAGAAAGCTGTTGCGCTCCGGTTTCGGCGCATCCACAGGCCACAGAAAGAGCAGGTCTACGTCGCTGAAAGGGCCGGCATCTCCCCGGGCATAGCTGCCCAGCAGGGCCACGGCGCGGGGGGCTGCCCACCGCCATCGCTCCAAGAAATCGTCCAGATCGATGGGCAACATCAGAAAGGCAACGTCACGCCCAGCAACTTCAGCCCGGCGTAGATCAGCGCCAACCCCAACACCGCCACCCAGGGGATTGTCTGGGCCAGTAGAAGGAGTACATCCCAGGGGGTTGCCGTGCCCATTGCGCGAATCTCCACCGGCTGAAAGACCCCAGCCCAGGCCAGCACCGGCAACACCACCAGCACCAGCCCAACAATAATCAGCAGGGAACCGAGAATTTGATTGGTCACGCTATTTTTCTGCACCTTTCCCCCTTTTGCGCGTCTTTGGACGATGTCCGCTATGCTAACTCTAACCGTGCAGATTCTAACCGAACTGATTCTATTGGGACAAAGCGTCGGCAATCGCAGCTACACCCGTCTCAATCTCTTCGTCGCTGATGATCAGGGGCGGCAACAACCGGAGTACTGTTGTGCCCGCGGGCAAGGTCAACACCCGATATTCTTCCATCAGCGATTTCAAATAGGGGCCTACTTTTGTGCGTAGATCGATACCGATCATCAGTCCCGGCCCGCGAATTTCCCGCACAATCCGACAATCAGCCAGGGCCTCTTCCAGCCGAGAGCGCAACCGCTGTCCCGCCTGTTGCGCCCGTTCGATGAGATTCTCGTCTTGGTAGGCGCGGATGGCGGCCAATCCGGCAGCGCTTGCCAACGGATTGCCCCCAAATGTGCTGCCGTGTGCGCCGACAAATAGAGCCTCTTGCACTCGGTCGGTGTAGACGATGGCTCCCATGGGGAAACCTGCGCCCACCCCCTTCGCCAGGGCGATGATGTCCGGTTCCAACCCGAAATGTTGGAAGCCAAACCACCTGCCTGTGCGCCCGAAGCCAGTCTGGATTTCGTCGATGACCAGCAACGCGTCCCGCTCGCGACACAGGGCTTGCGCCCCCTGCAAAAATTCAGCCTCGCCCAGGTTCACGCCGCCCTCGCCCTGGACAATTTCCAGCACAACAGCGGCGGTCTCGTCGGTGATAGCCCCGTCCAACTCGGTCAAATCGTTGTATTTGATATGGGTGACGCCAGGCAGCAGCGGCTCGAAAGGCGTGCGGTATTTGGGGTTCCAGGTCAGGCTGACCGCGCCGATGGTGCGTCC